>CAZYIV010000019.1:0-48878 GCA_964647615.1 uncultured Gemmatimonadaceae bacterium
TCGCGGCGGCGCTGAAGGCGTTCCTGCGGCAGGACCCGAACATCATCATGATCGGGGAGATCCGGGACCTGGAGACGGGCGGCATCGCCATCAAGGCGGCGCTCACGGGGCACCTGGTGCTCTCCACGCTGCACACCAACGACGCGCCGAGCACCATCACCCGCATGATCGACATGGGCATCGAGGCCTTCAACGTGTCGAGCGCGGTGAACCTGGTGGTGGCGCAGCGGCTGGTGCGGCGGATCTGCAAGGAGTGCAAGGGGCCGCACACCTACACCGACCTCGAGCTCAAGACGCTGGGCGACCCCGCGGTGCTGCGCCAGCTGACGTTCATGAAGGGGTCCGGCTGCGAGGTGTGCAGCGGGACCGGCTACAAGGGCCGCGCCGGCCTCTACGAGGTGATGGCGCTGAGCCCCGAGCTGCGCCGCTGCATCCTGCGGGGCGGCTCGGTGGCGGAGATCCGGGACCTGGCGGTGAGCGAGGGGATGCTCACGCTGCGCATGGACGGGATGAAGAAGATCGAACGGGGCGTCACCACCCTCGAGGAAGTCGTGAAGGAGACCGCCGCATGACCGTCAATCTCCGCGCCCTGCTCGAGGAGATGATCGAGAAGGACGCCTCCGACCTGCACATCACCGCGGGCGAGCGCGCCAAGCTCCGGGTCGACGGCGACATCACCAACGCCTCGGCCCCGGATGTCCTGACCCCCAAGGACACCCTCTCGCTGGCCTACTCGGTGCTGACCGAGAACCAGAAGAAGCGCTTCGAGACCGAGGACGAGCTGGACTTCTCCTTCGGCATCCAGAACCTGGCCCGCTTCCGCGGCAACGTCTTCAAGCAGCGCGGCTGCGTGGCGATGGTGGTCCGGATGATCCCCTTCAACGTGCGGACCTTCCAGGACCTGGGGCTGCCGCCGGTGATGGCCAAGCTGGCGGAGAAGCCGCGCGGGCTGCTGCTGGTGACCGGGCCGACCGGCTCCGGCAAGTCCACCACGCTGGCCGCGGTGCTCGACAAAATCAACAAGGAGCGCCGGGGCCACATCATCACGGTGGAAGACCCGATCGAGTTCATCCACCGGCACCAGCAGTGCATCGTGAATCAGCGCGAGGTGGGGACCGACACCAAGAGCTTCTCCAACGCGCTCAAGTACGCCCTGCGCGAGGACCCCGACGTCATCCTGGTGGGCGAGCTCCGCGACCTCGAGACCATCGCGGCCTGCCTCACCATCGCCGAGACCGGCCACCTGGCCCTGGCGACGCTGCACACCAACTCGGCGGCGGAGTCCATCAACCGCATCATCGACGTCTTCCCCAGCAACCAGCAGCAGCAGGTCCGGGCCCAGCTGGCCTTCGTGCTGGAGGGCGTGGTCACCCAGACGCTGCTGCAGAAGGCCAAGGGCCGGGGCCGCGCCATGGCCTGCGAGATCATGGTCTGCACCCCCGCCATCCGGGCGCTGATCCGCGACGACAAGGTGCACCAGATCTACTCCGCGCTGCAGTCGGGCAAGAAGCACGGCATGCAGACGATGAACGACTCGCTGTTCCAGCTGTACATGAGCCGCGAGGTGACCCTGGAGGAGTGCCTGCGTGCCTCCGGCGACCCGAACGAGCTGATGCGCATGTGCGGGGAGTCGCCGATTGAGGAGCAGGAGATGGGCGAAGTGCAGAAGGGACCCGCCAAGCCGGCGGGCCGCCGCTAAGCCGACCAGGAGCCCCGGATGCCAGTCTTCGAGTACACCGCCCGGAACGCCGCCACGGGACAGATCCTGAAGGGCACCCTCGACGTGCCCTCCCGGGACGACGTCCTGAAGCACATCAAGCAGCAGAAGATGATCGTGGTGAACGTCCGGGAGCAGCCCAAGCAGCTCTCGTTCAGCTTCAAGCGGAAGGGCGTCCGCACCCGCGACATCGTGATCTTCACCCGGCAGTTCGCCACGATGATCAACTCGGGCCTGCCGCTGGTGCAGTCGCTGGACATCCTGGCCAAGCAGACCGAGAACCCGGCCCTGGCCGAGGTCACCAAGCAGGTGGTGTTCGACGTGGAGAGCGGCCACACCCTGGCCGATGCCTTCAGCAAGCACCCCAAGGCGTTCACCGAGCTGTACGTCAACATGGTCGCCGCCGGCGAGGCCGGCGGCATCCTGGACACCATCCTGCTCCGGCTGGCCACCTTCCTCGAGAAGAACGACGCCCTGGTCCGCAAGGTGAAGGGCGCCATGGTGTACCCGGGCGTGATCATGTCGGTCGCCGGCATCGCGGTGTCGGTGCTGCTGATCTTCGTGATCCCGACCTTCCAGAAGATGTTCGCCAGCGTCGGCATGGAGCTGCCGCTGCCGACCCGCATCGTGATCGGGATGTCGGACTTCCTGATCAGCTACTGGTGGCTGCTCATCCTGGTGGTCGTCGGCATCGTGTACGCCCTCCGGTCGTACTACAAGACCCCGAACGGCCAGAAGCAGATCGACCAGATGATGCTCAATGCCCCGGTGCTCGGCGACCTGCTCCGGAAGTCCGCCGTCTCCCGCTTCACCCGGACGCTCGGCACCCTGATCAGCTCCGGCGTGAGTATCCTGGACGGGCTGGAGATCACCGCCAAGACCGCCGGCAACCGGGTCATCCACGACGCGGTGATGGAATCCCGCAACTCGATCGCCGGGGGCGAGACCATCGCCGGCCCGCTGGAGAAGTCCAAGGTCTTCCCGCCCATGGTGATCTCGATGATCGCCGTGGGTGAGCAGACCGGTGGCCTGGACGAGATGCTCTCCAAGATCGCCGACTTCTACGACGAGGAAGTGGACGTCGCGGTGAGCGCGCTCCTGTCACTGATGGAGCCGATGATGATCGTGGTGCTCGGCGTGATCGTCGGCGGCATGGTCGTCGCGATGTACCTGCCGATCTTCGATATGATGAACGCGGTGCAGTAGGCCCCGCTCCGCCCCGTCGCGGCCCCCGCCCCGGGATCCCGGGACGGGGGCCGCGCTGCGCCCGGGGGCCCCGGCCGCCTTCATTCTCCCGACATCTCCCCGGCGCTACCTTCCGGGGCCTCCATGAGCCCCGGCACCCTCCTTCTCTGGTCCCTGGCGGCGGCCCTCGCCGCCGGGCTCGGCGCGCCCCTCGGGGGCTGGCGCTGGTTCACGGCCACCGCCGCCGGCTGGGCCGCCGCCGCTGCCGCCGGCCTCATGCTCGGCATCGGCTACGTGCTCCTGACCGCCGGCCAGGCGATCGCCCCCGCCGCCACCCTGCTCGGGGCGCTGCTCGGGCTGGGCCTCGCCCGCCTGGCCGACACCGCCGGCGGGCAGCAGGGCGCCCTGCTCTCCGCCCCGGCCACCTCCGATGCCGGCGAGGTAATGGCCAGCGCGCTGCACTCCGCGTTCGAGGGCGTGGCCATCGGCGCGGCCGCGGGGGTGGGACTCCCGCTGGTGGAGTTCCTGCTCCTGACCTTCGCGGTGCACAACGTCTCCGAGGGCGCGGTGCTCGGGGCCCAGCTCACCAGCCGGGGCTGGCGCCGCACCCCGGCGGCCGGCGCCGCGATCCTGGCCCGCAGCTCCCAGCCGCTGGTGGCGGTGTCGGTGCTGCTGCTGGCCGGCCCCCACCCCGCGGCGCTGCCGTGGCTGGTGGGCGGGTCGTTCGGCGCCCTGCTCTACCTGATCATCGCGGAGCTGCTGCCCCAGAGTTACCGGCAGGCGGGACGCACCGGCATCGCCGTCGTGGTCAGCCTGGCCGCGGGCGTGGTGGCGCTGCTGGGAGGCGGCGCGTGACCGGCACGGACGGCCAGGCCAGCCTCTGGGTGGTGTTCCTCGCCGCCCTCGTTACCGCCCTGGCCACCGGGCTCGGCGCGATTCCCTTTGCCTTCATCCGTACCATCTCCGCCCGGGTGGCGGCCGCGGCCAACGCGGTGGCCGCCGGCCTCATGCTCGGCGCCAGCCTCGGACTGCTGGGCGAGGGGGTCCACCACGATCCGGCGCGGACCTTCCTGGGCGCCGCCGCCGGGGTGGTGTTCATCCTCCTCACCCAGTGGCTGCTGCACGATCAGGAGGTCGAGTTCGCGGACCTGAGCGGCGTCGGCGCCCGGCGCATGCTGCTGGTGGTGATCGTGATGACCGTACATTCCTTCGCCGAGGGCGTCGCGGTCGGCGTCTCGTTCGGGGGCGGGGCGTCCCTGGCGCTGGCGATCACCGTGGCCCTCGCCATCCACAACATCCCCGAGGGGCTCGCCATCACCGCGGTCATGCGGCCCCGCGGGATCTCGCTCTGGGCCTGCGCCGGCTGGTCGGTGTTCTCCTCGCTGCCCCAGCCGATCATGGCCGTCCCGGCCTACCTCCTGGTGGAACGGGTGCGCCCCGCGCTGCCGTTCGGGCTCGGCTTCGCGGCCGGGGCCATGGTCTACATGGTGCTCATCGAGATCCTCCCCGAGGCCTACGACGCGGCGGAAAGCCGGGTCATTGCGGTGCTCACCGGCGTCACGACCATCGCCATGCTGCTCTTCCAGCAGTACATCTGAGGGCCACGGACCGCCCCTCATCCGTGCTTCACCGGGACTTCACCGCCCCGGGTCCAGACTCCTCGCCTCATTCGACGACCGGAGCCGCCATGTCCGTCCCCGAGACCCCGCCGCCCGACGGCGCCCTGCCGCTCGCCGGCCTCCGGGTGCTGGACCTCTCCCGCCTGGTGGCCGGCAACATGCTCACCCTGCTGCTGGCCGACTTCGGCGCCGACGTCGTGAAGGTGGAGGATCCCGGCACCGGCGACGCGCTGCGCGAGTGGAAGGCTGCCGGGGCGAGCCTCTTCTGGAAGGTCTACGCCCGCAACAAGCGCAGCATCACCCTCGACCTGCGCATGCCCGAGGGCCGGGCGCTGCTGCTCCGGCTGGTGGAGCACGCCGACATCCTGGTCGAGAGCTTCAAGTTCGGCACGCTGGAGAAGATGGGCTGCGGGCCGGCGGAGCTGCTGGCGCGCAACCCGCGGCTCATCGTGGTGCGGATCTCCGGCTTCGGGCAGACCGGGCCCTACCGTACCCGGCCCGGCTTCGGCACGCTCATCGAGGCGATGTCCGGCTTCGCCGCCAAGACCGGGTTCCCCCGCCATCCGCCGGTGCTGCCCAACGTCGCCCTGGCCGACATGGTGGCCGGCACCTCCGGCGCGTTCGCGGTGGTGACCGCCGTCCGCGCCCGCGAGGCGCACGGGGCGGCGGGGCAGGTGATCGACCTCTCGCTGCTCGAGCCCCTGGTCTCGATCATCGGGCCCGATGCGGCGGTGTACCAGGCGACGGGCGAAGTACCGATCCGCATCGGCAACCGGCTCAGCGTGAGCGCGCCGCGCAACGTGTACCACACCCGCGACGGCCGGTTCCTCGCGGTCTCCGCCTCGATGCAGCCGATGTTCGAGCGGCTCATGGAGGCGATCGGCAAGCCGGAGCTGGTCCGCGACCCGCGCTTCCGCACCAACTCCGACCGGGTCACCAACGTGGACGAGCTGGACCGGATCATCGACGGCTTCATCTCGGCCCGGACCCTGGAGGACAACGTCCGCTTCTTCGAGGCGGCCGGCATCACTGCCGCGCCGGTGTACGACGTGGGCCAGCTGGTGGCGGACGAGCACGTCGTGGAGCGCGAGGTGTTCGTGGATGCCCCCGACCCGGAGCTGGGCCGGGTGCGCATGCACAACGTCACCCCGCGGCTCACCGGCACGCCGGGACAGATCCGGACCCCGGCGCCGGCGCTGGGCGAGCACACCGATGCGGTCCTCGCCGAGCTGGGGTACGATGCGGCCGGGCTGGCGGAGCTCCGGGCCCAGCGGGTGATCTGACCGGGACGTTGCGGGATGTTCCACGCGCGGCCGGGCCCGGGCCGCTCTTGCGGGGCGCGGGCCCGGGGCCCTAACGTGGACGCGACCCTCGCGACTGACGGTGCCCCATGACGATCACCCGCGCCCGCCTCCTGCCGGTCTGCCTCCTCGTCGCCGCCTGCGGCAGCGAGCCGCCCGCGTTCGTGCCCGCCGGGCAGTGGGTGGCGCCCGAGGCGCACCTCACCGTCGCCGACAGCGGCACCTTCCTGGAGCTGGTGTGTCGCGACGCCCGGCTCCCGGCCGTGCTGCCGCTCGACGGCCACGGGCGGTTCAGCGTGGACACCACCATCGCCGAGTACGGCATCAGGCTCAACGTGTACCGAGTGCGGGTCGCGGGGCAGCTGGAGGACGGCACGCTCCGGCTCACCGTCACCCCCCTCGAGTCGGGGCCCGGCTCGCAGTCCTTCCAGCTGCATTCGGGCACGGCCCCGCAGTTCCCCCGCTGTGGCTAGCCGCCGGGGAGTGGCGCTCGGCCTGCTGCTGCTGGCCGCCTGCGGCGGCGAGGGGCCGGTCGGTCCCGGGCCGACCGGCCCGGAGTTCTTCACCGCATCGGTGGACGGCCAGGCCTGGACCCCGCTGCTCGTGCTGGCATCATGCAGCCACAGCCAGCTCACGCTGAACGCGGGTCGGGTGGTACCAGTGACGGGGGCCATCGAGACCCTGCTGCTCCACCTCGAGAACGTGGGTGCGCTGGGTCGCTTCGGCCTGGGCGACAGCGCCAGCGGCCGCTGGGGCTGGTTCGTGACCGATTCCGGCAGCGGCGCCGTCCGCGGCTCCTTCCGCACCTCGGCGTCGGGAGCGGGCACGGTCCGCGTCACCGGGCTGACGCTGCAGGACAGCCTCCTGGCCGCCCGGTTCGACCTGGTGGTCGCAAACGACACCGCGCCGGGCCAGACCCGCACCATCTCCGGCCGTTTTCGCGTTCACCTCGTTCCGGTATACACCGCGCAGGAGCCGGACGGGACTCCGTGCGAGGTCGCGCCCGGGCCCACCTGACCCCGGCGCCGCCCGGCGGCCGCCGCTAGATTCCCCGCTGTCCCCCTCCCGCACCGAGTCATGCCCCAGCCCTTCCGAGCGCTCGCCGTCCTCCCCTCTCTGCTGCTGCTCACGCTGCTGCCGCCGGGCCGCCCCGTCAGCTCCACACCGGGGCCGTCCGCCGCCGCCGACTCGCTGCGCTACGGCACCGGCGACTGGGAGCCGGACTCCCTCGGCAACCACCGCGCGGTGGTCCGCGTTGCGGCGGCGGCGCCGGCGGTGTTCGCGCATGTGGAATGGCGCCGGCGGGACGCGCACCCGGGTCAGGTGGATGTGATCGTCGTCTCCGCCGCGTCCGGGGCGCGGGTGACCAACGTGGTCCGGCTGGCGAGCACGCGCCTGTACGGCGAGTTCGCCTTCGAGGCGCCGGAGGCCGGGGAGTACTATCTCTATTACCTGCCGTACACCGGAAGCTTCCGCTCCAACTACCCGAAGATCACCTACCGTCCCGCGGTGGAAACCGCCGCCGCCGCCTGGCTCGCGCGCACGGGCCTCGCGGACACGGCGGGGCGGGGCCGCGTGGCGGCCGGGTTGCCGGCAGCGAGGCTGGTGGGCTTTGACGCGGTGGACCGCTTCTCCGCGTTCACGCCGATGGAGTACATCGCCGGCGACTCGGAGCAGACGGTGGTGGCGGCGCGCTACCCGCGCGCGCCCTTCCTCGCCTTCGCCGAAGACCGTGCCAACGCCATCCGGATGGCCGGCGACATTCCCCACCGCTGGGCCGAGCGCGGGCCCTTCCAGCAGTTCGAGGGTACGGCGCGCCGCGGGGAGTACTTCTCGTTCCAGGTGGGCGTGTGGGCGGATCGCGGCGCGGTGGCGGCCCTCCGGTACCGGGTGACCGAGCTGCGTGCGGTCGGCGGGGCGCGGATCTCCCCCACGGCCATCACCTGCTTCAACCTCGAGGGGACCGACTGGTCCGGGCAGCGCTTCACCCGGACCGTCGCGGTGGATTCCGGAAAGGTGCAGGCGCTCTGGTTCGGGGTTGACGTACCGGCCGACGCGCGTCCCGGGCGGTATTCGGCCCTCCTGACCCTCGCGGCGGCCGATGGGGCTCCGCAAGTCGTGCCGATCGCCATCACGGTCACGCCGGAGCGCGCCGTGGATCACGGCGACGATGTCCCCGCCGACCTCACGCGCCTCCGCTGGCTCAACTCCCAGCTCGCCGCGGACGACAGCATCGTGGCGCCCTACACCCCGGTCACCGTCCGGGGCCGGACAGTCGGCATCCTCGGCCGGACCCTCAGCTTCGGCGCCGACGGCCTCCCGGCCACGATCCGATCCTCCTTCACGCCCAACAACGCCGGCATCGGCGCCACCCCACGCGACGTCCTCACCGCGCCGGTGCGGCTGGTCCTCGAGGACGACGCCGGCCGCCCGATGCGGCTCAGCGGGGCACCGGCCGCCGTGGTCCGGCGCGCGCCGGGGGTGGCGGCGTGGGCCGGACGCCGGAGCGGCGGCCCCCTCCACCTGGCCACCCGCGCGACGCTCGAGTTCGACGGCACGGCCGAGTACCAGCTGGCCCTCACCACGACGGCGCCGATCGCCCTCAAGGATGTCAGGCTGGAGCTGCCGCTCCGCCCCGAGGCGGCGCGCTACATGATGGGCCTGGGCCAGCGCGGCGGGATCCGTCCCGGCGAGTTCCATTGGACCTGGGGCGTGGCGAAGAAGAACCAGGACGCGGTGTGGATCGGGGACGTGAACGCGGGGCTGCAGCTCACCCTCAAGGACGAGCACTACGTCCGGCCGCTCAACACCAACTTCTACCTGTCCAAGCCGCTCATCGCGCCCCGCTCCTGGGCCAACGACGGCCTGGGCGGATGCGACATCACCCCCAAGGATGGCACGGTGCTGCTGGCCTGCCACGGCGGGCCCCGCACGCTCGCGCCCGGGGATTCGCTGCGGTTCGACTTCCGGTTGATGCTCACGCCCTTCAAGCCGCTGGACACGGCGGGGCAGTGGCGCGCCCGGTATTACCACGCCTTCGTGCCGGTGGACACGGTGATCGCCCACGGGGCCAACACCATCAATGTGCACCACGCTACCCGCATCAATCCCTGGATCAACTACCCCTTCCTCGAGCCCGCCGCGATGCGGGCCTACGTGGACTCGGCCCATGCGCGCGGTCTGCAGGTGAAGATCTACTACACCGTCCGGGAGCTCACCGACCACGCCCCCGAGCTGTTCGCGCTCCGCTCCCTCGGCGATGAGGTGCTCTCCCACGGGCCCGGCGGCGGCTTCTCCTGGCTGCAGGAACACCTGGGCGAGGACTACATCGCCGCGTGGCACGTTCCCGCCATCAAGGACGCCGCGGTGGTGAACAGCGGTGTCTCCCGGTGGCACAACTTCTACGTGGAAGGTCTGCGCTGGCTGGTGGCCCACGAGCGGATTGACGGGCTGTACCTGGACGACGTCGCCTTCGACCGGCTCATCATGAAGCGGGTGCGCAAGGTGCTCGACCGCGGCAATCCCGGCGCGCTCATCGACCTGCACTCCGCCAACCAGTTCAACCCGCGGGACGGCTACGCCTCCAGCGCCAACCTGTACCTGGAGCACTTCCCGTTCATCAACCGGCTCTGGTTCGGCGAGTACTTCGACTACGACTCCGCCCCCGACTACTGGCTGGTGGAGATCTCCGGAATTCCCTTCGGCCTGATGGGCGAGATGCTGGAGAAGGGGGGCAATCCCTGGCGGGGGATGACCCTCGGGATGACCAACCGGCTGCCCTGGTCGGGCGATCCGTCACCGTTGTGGAAGGCCTGGGACGACTTCGGGGTGCAGCGGAGCACGCTGCACGGCTGGTGGTCCGGCCACGATCCGGTGACCACCTCCGACCCCGCGGTGCTCGCCACCACCTGGACCCGCCCCGGCGCCGCGATGGTGGCGCTCGGCTCGTGGCGCGAGGACTCGACCACCGTCCGGCTGCACCTCGACTGGGCGGCGCTCGGGCTCGATTCCACCCGCGTCCGGCTGCGCGCGCCCGCCATCCGCGACTTCCAGGACGCCGGCGAGTGGTCGCCCGATGCCGCGCTGCCGATCCCCGGCAAGCGGGGGCTGCTGCTGGTGGTCGAACCGCGCTGAATCCGGCGGCCGTGGCGCGGTGCGCGGGCCGGATTACCTTCGGGCAGTGCAGCTGCACTCGACCGACCGCACCGGAGCCGAGCCATGAACGCCGCCGACCAGAAACGCATCGTCACGATCGCCCTCGCCGCCGCCCTCGCCGACGGCACCCAGGACCCGCGCGAGGCGGCCGCGCTCAAGGCCGTCGCCGAGGCCGCCGGCGTGGAGGACCTCGACGCGCTGGCCCGGGAGATCGCCGCCGGCACGGTGCGGCCCGCCGAGCTGGCGGGCCAGCTCTCGGACGAATCGGCGCGGCAGCTCGCCTGGCAGACGGCGCTGGTGGCGGCCAATGCCGACGGCCCCGCCTCCGCCGCGGAACAGCGCTTCCTCGATGAGCTGCGCGAGGCGCTCGACCTGCCGCCGGCCGGCGCCACGCCCGAGGTGGGCAGCGGCACTCCGCCCGGTCCCGAGCTGGGCGACCTGATCCTCCGCCAGGCGATGCTCGCCGGCGCGCTGGAGCTGCTGCCGGAGCGGCTCGCCACGATGGCGATCATCCCGCTGCAGCTCCGGCTGGTGTACCAGATCGGCCAGCGCCACGGACAGCAGCTCGACGCCAACCAGGTGAAGGACCTCGCCGGCACCCTGGGCATCGGTGCCGCGGCCCAGGTGATGGAAGGCGTGGTGCGCGGGGTGCTTGGAGGGCTCACCAAGGGCCTCCTCGGCGGGCTGGTCGGCAGCGTGGCGGGGACCGCGGCAGGCGCGGCGGTCACCTTCGGCACCACCTACGCGCTGGGCCACGTCGCCACCCAGTACTACGCCCAGGGCCGCACCCTCAGCGCCACCGATCTCCGGGCGCTCTTCGCCCGCTTCCAGGAGGAGGCGCGCGAACTCTTCCCCCGGGTCCAGGACCAGATCCGGGAGCAGAGCCAGACGCTCAACCTCCAGTCCGTCCTGGCCACCATCCAGGGCCGGTAGCGGCAGCACCGCCTCAACGCCGGCCCCGGGCGGCGCGTACTCGTCTCGGGCCGGCACCCCGCCGGCCCGCCTGGCCCATCACCACCGGAACCTCTCCATGCGCCTCTCGTCCGTGCGCCGCCTGCTGCTGGCGGCCGCCGTCGGCTCGTGGCTCCTGCCCGCGCCGTCCGCCGCCCAGACCTGGACCGACCCCGACCCCGCGCTCGCCCGCATCTGGCGGCTGGGGATGGACAGCTCGCTCACCCCGACGCTCGCCCAGGTCCTGTTCGATTCCATCGGCCCCCGGCTCACCGGGACCGCCATCCAGCGGAACGCCAACGACTGGCTGGTCCGGACCTACGCCTCGTGGGGCATCAGCGCGCACAACGAGAAGGTCGGCACCTGGCGCGGCTGGCGCCGCGGCTACAGCCACATCGACCTGGTCGCCCCGCGGGTCCGGACCCTCGAGGGCACCATGCTCGGCTTCAGTCCCGGCACCGGGAAGAAGGACCTGGTCGCGGGGACGATCATCCTGCCCCGGTTCGAGGACAGCACCGCCTTCGTGCGCTGGCTGCCGCAGGCGAAGGGCAAGCTGGTGCTGGTTGCCGCGCCGCAGCCCACCTGCCGCCCGGCCGACAACTGGGAGAAGAACGCCACGCCCGAGTCCAAGGCCCGGATGGACAGCCTGCGCGCCGCGGTGCGGCGGGAGTGGGCCGGCCCCGATGTCCGCGGCACCGGCTACAGCCTGGCGCTCGGCACCGGCGAGCTGGGCATGCGCATGGAGCAGGCGGGCATCGCCGGCATGCTCACCAGCCGGCCCAAGGACGGCTGGGGGACGATCGAGATCTTCGACAGCTACAATACCCGGGCCCCGGCGGTCGCACTCTCCTGCGAGGACTACGGGCTGGTCTACCGCCTGACCGAGCACGGCCAGGGCCCGAAGCTCCGGCTCAACCTCGATGCCGAGCTGATGGGCGAGCAGCCGATCTTCAATACCGTCGCGACCATCCCCGGCGGCGCCAGGGCGGCCGAGTACGTGATGCTCTCGGCCCACTTCGACTCCTGGGACGGCAGCTCCGGCGCCACCGACAACGGCACCGGCACGCTGGTGATGCTGGAGGCGATGCGGATCCTCAAGCAGGTCCTGCCGCACCCGAGCCGCACCATCCTGGTGGGGCACTGGACCTCGGAGGAGAACGGGCTGGTCGGCTCGCGCGCCTTCAGCGAGGACCACCCGGAGGTGCGGGACGGGCTGCAGCTGCTGCTCAACCAGGACAACGGCACCGGACGCATCGTGCGCCTGGGCGCGGCCGGCCTGCCGGACCTGGGTCAGCACTTCGAGGCCTGGCTGCCGAAGCTCCCCGCGGAGCTGCGGGAACAGATCAACTTCGTGAACCCCGGCTTCCCCTCGGGCGGCGGCAGCGATGACGCCTCGTTCGCGTGCTGGGGCCTGCCGTCCACCAGCCTGGGTGGCATGTCGTGGGATTACGGCAACTACACCTGGCACACCAACCGCGACACCTACGACAAGGTCGTCTTCGACGATCTCAAGGCCAGCGCCACCGTGGCGGCGATGTTCGCCTACCTGGCCGCCGAGGATCCGGCGACGGTCACCCGCGCGCGGGTGGACCTGGCGGCGCTGGCCGAGCAGGCCCGCGCCGACACCACCACCCGGCGGCGCCCGGTGCCCACCAGCTGGCCCGAGTGCCAGCCCGCCCCGCGGAGCACCAGGCCCCGGCTCAAGTAGCGACGCGCGTGTGGCGGTGCGGGGCCGACCCTCCCGGGTCGGCCCCGCGCTATTTTCCCTGCAACCCTTTCCTGGCGGGCCGGGTCCCATGTGGGGCGCGTCCGCCCAACCCCGAGGAGTCATCGCATGGCAGAACGCATCGTCCTCCGGACCGGCGAGGCGCTGGTCGAGGCCGAGCCGGCCTGGTCCGCCGCCGAGCCGGAGGTCGTGATCGGAGAGCTGGACGGGCCGGTGGGCACCGCGCTGGCCACGCTGGTCGGTGACCAGGTGAAGGGCCACACCCGGGTCTTCGCGATCCTCAACAGCGACGTGCAGGTGAAGCCCGCGACGCTGATGGTGAGCAAGGTGACCGTCAACGATGCGCGGTACACCAACATCTTCATGGGCACCGTCCAGGCGGCGATCGCCAACGGCGTGCTGGACGCGGTGCGCAGCGGCGACATCCCGAAGGACCGGGTGGAGGAACTCGGGATCATCATCGCCGTCTGGCTCGATCCCGCCGTGCTCGAGGCGGACGACTTCGACCACGCCGTCCTGTTCCAGACCCATCGCGAGGCCACCGCCAAGGCGCTCCGCAAGGCGATGCGCCGCGAGCCCACCATCGACTGGCTGCTGGCGCACCAGGACGAGGTGGTCCACTACTACCACCAGCTCGGCCTCGACGGCCAGCTCTGAGCCGCGCGCTTCCCGTGGATCCCCGCGCCGCGCTGCAGCAGGTCCTCGGGAGCCAGTACGCCATCGAGCGCGAGCTCGGCGGCGGCGGGATGTCGCGCGTCTTCCTGGCCACCGAGCGGGCGCTCGACCGGCTGGTGGCCATCAAGCTGCTCGCACCCGAGCTCGCCGCCGGGGTCAACCGCGAGCGCTTCGCCCGGGAGGTGCTGCTCTCGGCCCAGCTGCAGCACCCCAACATCATCACGGTGCTGGCCACCGGCATCGCCGGCGAGCTGCCGTATTACATCATGCCCTACATCGAGGGCGAGTCGCTCCGCACCCGGCTGGAACGCCACGGGGCGCTGCCGGTGCGCGAGGTCGTGCCCATCCTGCGGGATGTGGCGCGCGCCCTCGCGTATGCGCACGGTCGCGGGGTGGTGCATCGCGACATCAAGCCGGACAACGTGCTGCTGGCGGGCGGGGCCGCGATGGTCACCGACTTCGGCGTGGCCAAGGCGCTCGCCGGCGAGGTGACGCAGCCGGCCACGCCCACCGAGTCGGGCGGCTCCGCCCTCACCGCCCTCGGCACCTCGCTCGGCACCATCGGTTACATGGCGCCGGAGCAGGCCGCCGCCGACCCGGCCACCGACCATCGCGCCGATCTCTACGCCTTCGGCGCGATGGCCTACGAGCTGCTTGCCGGGCGGGCCCCGTTCGCGGGGCTGCCGCCGCGTGAGCTGCTCACCGCGATCGTCGCCCGGGATCCGGCGCCGCTCGCGGAACACGCCCCCGGCACGCCACCGGCCCTCTGTGCCCTGGTGCACCGCTGCCTCGCCAAGGATCCCGCCGAACGGCCGCAACGGGCGGAGGACATCTCGGCCGAGCTCGAAGGTGGGATCGGCACGCCGGCCGCGTCGCCGCGAAGGACCCTGCTCGCGGGCGGGGCGGCGGCGCTGCTGCTCCTGCTGCTCGGCGCCGGCTGGCTGTGGCGGGCCCGTGCCCCGGGGGCGCCGGAGGCACCACCCAACTCGCTCGCGGTGCTGCCGCTCAGCCTGCCGGGCGCCGATTCCGGCGATGCCTACTTTGCCGACGGGATCACCGAGGAGCTCACCATCGCGCTGTCGCACGTGCCGAGCCTGCGGGTGGCCTCATCGAGCGCGGTGTTCGCGCTGCGGGGTGCCGCCGGCGATCCCCGCGCGCTGGCCCGGCGGCTGGGCGTGGCGCACCTGCTCTCCGGCTCGGTGCGGCGGGGCGGGGGGCGGGTGCGGGTGGCGGTGCAGCTCACCAGCGCCGGGGACGGCCTGGTCCGCTGGGCCGACAGCTACGAGCGGGAGATGCGCGACGTCTTCCAGGTACAGGAGGAGGTCAGCCGGGCCATTGCCGCCGCCCTGCAGGTGGCGTTCGAGCCCGGCGCGCCGCGGGCGGCGCGCACCACCACCGACACCGCGGCCTACGACCTGTACCTGAAGGGACGCTTCCACTGGCGCCAGCGGGGGGAGCCTGCGCTGCGGCTCGCGGCGCGCGAGTTCGGCCAGGCGATCGCCCGGGACTCGGGCTTCGCACCCGCGTGGGCCGGTCTGGCCGACGCGCTGGGACTGCTCCCCGTCTACGGCACTACGCCGGCCGACTCGGTCCTTCCCCTGGTGGAGCACGCCACCGCCCGCGCGATCGCCCTCGACAGCACCCTGGCCGAGGCGCATGCAGCGCTGGGGCAGCTGTACCGCGCCGTGGGCCGCTGGCCCGAGGCCCAGGCCGCCTTCGCACGGGCCACGGCAGCGGATTCCAGCTATGCGCCTGCCCACCAGTGGAGCGCCGAGCTGGAGCTCAACCTCGGCCGCCCGCAGGCCGCGGTCGCCGCGATGCGACGGGCGATCGCCATCGACCCCACCTCGCCGATCATCGCCGGCGAACTCGGCTACATGCTCGCACTCACGGGTGACCGGGACAGCGCGCTCGCGATGGGCCGGGAGGCGATGTCCCGCGCCCCGGAGCTCTGGACCGGGGCGGCCTTCCTCGGCACCAGCCAGCTGTGGCTGGGTGCGCCGCGCGAGGCGGTCCCCCTGCTCGAGGAGGCGATGCGGCTCGCGCCGCGGAATCCCTTCGGCGGGGTGCTGGCGTTTGCCGTCGCCGCGGCCGGCGACACCAGCCGGGCACGCCACCTCACCGACTCCCTCGCCACCCTGGCCGGCGCCGGACACGCGTCACCGACCACCGTGGCGATCGGCTATGCCGGCGTCGGGGAGCGGCAGAAGGCACTCGACTGGCTGGACCGCGCCGTCGCGAGCCACGATGGCATGTTCTACAGCACCCCCCTCAACGCCCCCTGGTTCTCGACCCTCTGGAACGAGCCCCGCTTCCGCGCCCTCGCCCATCGGGTCCACCTCGACAGCCTGCCCCCGCCGCGGGGCCGTTGAGGCCCTCCGGCGGCATCGTCCCAGCCTGAAACCCCCGGTGTCCCCCGGCCGTAGGTCGGGCATCACTCCCGCCATCCAGGGGGCTCCCATGAAGAGCTTGTGGACGAAGATCGGCTTCGGCGCCGTGGGCGTCTTCGCCGTCGGCATGCTGCTCCTGACCCTCGCCCGGCAGGCCAAGGCCGCCACCGAAGAGGCGCTGCACCACGTCGCGGAGCATGCCGTGGCGTGGACCAGCCAGATGGCGGCGCGCAGCAACATCCCCTTCCTCCTCGACGGGCAGGACATCGGCCAGGTGCAGCAGGTGCGGGTGCGGCGGGAACAGGCCGGCGCGCTGCCGGAGCTGCACGCGCTCGTCCGCCTGCGGGACGCCGTGCCCGCCGGACTCGAGCACTGCTACCTCGAGCCGCAGGGGGGCAAGCAGATGGATGTGGACCGCGGCTTCCTCTGCGCCGGGTCCGACCGGGGCCGGGTGACGGTGGGCGAGGTGCGGTTCGAGCCGGCGGGCGTGGTGCGGCCGGTGGTGATCACCCGCGAGATGGAACCGGAGCTGCGCCAGGGCGAGCGCTTCGGGCTGCAGGCCGATCTCGGCGGGCAGGTGCGGGTCGAGGCGACCAACGAACAGGGCAAGCTGGTGCACATCGCCGCCGGTGAGGGCGGGGCCAGCATCCAGGTGAACGATGAGCTGGGCCGGAGCCTGGTGCGGCTGCTGGCCGACTCGACCGGCGCCATGCTCCGGGTGCGCGACAAGCAGGGCCGGGAGGTGGTGAAGATGTCGGCCGGGCCCAACGGCTTCATGCTGTCGGTGGACACTGCCGCGGCGCACTGACGGCGGCCATTGACAGATCGGCGCGCCGTTCGTATCGTGTGCGCCTTCCGGGAGTCGCGTCCCTGAGTCGTTCCGCCGCCGTGGTGTCAGGCGGGGCGGTCGCACGGGGGCGCGACTTCCGCGTTTCAGGACCTTGTGAGGAGTGCATGACCCAATTCGGGACGCAGGCCATTCGCAGCATCAGCCTCGCTGCCGGGCGGGAACACGCCGTCCGGTACGCCAGGCGGAGCCCTGCCCGTCGGCTCGACGGCTGGGGTCTCCAGGCCTCGACGCAGGTTCGCGCACCGGTGATCGCCGCGGGCTGACCAGGCCCGTGTCCGCGAGGACGATCGCCCCACCGGTGCCTGGCATCGGTGGGGCGATCGATTTCTGGGGAGGCGAGCGGCCGGCGGCCCCGCCCGCCCGGTCCACGGACACGCGACTCCCGGCCCGGGACGGCGTGGTCCGCCCGGCCGCTCCGCTCCCCCCGCGAAGGGAGGGACCATGCTGGATATCCGACTGCCCCTGCTCGCGACGCCGGAGGACCGCTACGTGCCGTCCCCCGCGATGCGGGCGGCGGAGCGCGCGCTCGCCGCGTGGCTCCGGACGGCGCGGGCACGCCCCGCGCCCGACCGGCCGGCACTGGTGCCGGCCGGCTGACTGACCCCTAGCCAGGAAGCCTGATGGAGACCAACTACTTCCTGGTCTGCGCCGAGTGCGGCCACTGGCCCGTCTCGGCCACGATGGCGGCGGCGATCGAGCACCAGCTGGCCCGGTGGCTCCCGCCGCGGTGGATCACGTTCGTGGACCTGACGGGCGCGCGGATCCGCATCCGCACCGACCAGGTGCGCTCGGTGAGCCAGTGCTACACCGAGACCCGTGCCGCCGAGCGCGCCCTGCGCCGGCGACTGGACGAGGAGGAGGAGTGAGGCGGGACGGTCCCGCCTCGCTCCACCGCCCGGCCCCGGGCCCGTCCCGGGGCGGAAGGAGGCCGTGATGCAGGTCTTTGGACAGCACGACGAGAACACCCTGCGGCAGCTGGAGCGGGTGGCGGAGCACGCCCGCCGGGTGGCGCTGATGGCGGACGGCCACGTCGGCTACGTCATGCCGATCGGCGGCGTGGCCGGATATGCCGGCCGGGTGTCCGTGGTGGGCGTCGGTTTCGACATCGCCTGCGGCAACGCCGCGATCCGGACCGACCTGACCCTCGAGGCGCTGGCCGGCCTGGGGCGCGAGGAGCTGGAGCGCGACCCCCGCCGGGCGCTGCAGAACCGCGCCCTCCAGCGGCTGGCCGACGAGATCGCCGACACCATCAGCTTCGGAGTCGGCCGGCGCAACGAGCAGGACGACGCGCCGGTGGATCACCCGCTGTTCGCCTCGGAGGCATGGACCCTCGTGCCCGAGCGGGGCGAGGGCCGCTCCGGCCGCGAGGAGCTGCGCGCCAAGGCGCGGCGGCAGCTGGGGACCGTCGGGTCCGGCAACCACTACGTGGACGTCTTCGCCGACGAGGCGGGGGTGATCTGGGTCGGGGTGCATTTCGGGAGCCGCGGCCTGGGGCACACCATCGCCTCCGGGTTCCTGGCCCTGGGCCAGGGCGCCGCGTGGGGTGAGCGGGTGCCGGAGCGCGAGGTGCTGCTCGACCTCGCCGCGCCGCTGGGCCACGACTACTGGGCCCTCATGGAGCTGGCGGGCGCCTACGCCTGCGCCGGGCGCGAATGGGTGGCCCGGAAGGTGGTGCGCCTGCTGGGTGGCACCGAGCAGGCGCTGGTGCACAACCACCACAACTTCGCCTGGAAGGAGGTGCACGAGGGCGAGGAACTGGTCGTGGTGCGGAAGGGCGCGACGCCGGCGTTTCCCGGGCAGGCAGGGTTCATCGGCGGCTCGATGGGCGACGACGCCGTCATCGTCGAGGGCGCCACGCCCGCCGACCCGGCGGTCGCGGGCCTGCAGCGGGCGGCGCTGTACTCCACCGTGCACGGGGCGGGGCGGGTCATGTCCCGCACCCAGGCGGCGGGGAAGGTGCACCGCCGCACCGGCCGGGTGCTCGCCCCGGGGCGGGTCTCGCCGGCGATGATGAAGGACTGGGTGCGCGAGCGCGGCGTCGTGCTCCGCGGGGGCGGGCTGGACGAGAGTCCCCAGGTGTACCGCCGCCTGCCGCGCGTCCTGGCGGCCCAGGGCGGGACCATCACCGTCCGCCACACCCTCCGGCCGCTGATCGTGCTGATGGCCGGGGCCGACACCGTCGATCCCTACAAGGATTGAACGGCCCGCGCGCCGGAGAGAGTCGTGGGGTCCCGCGGGCCCTGCGACTCAGGGCCGGTTCATGGCGCCTTCACGGGATGGGGCTAACATTCGAGGCCGTCCATCCCCTCATCCGGAGAAGTCATGTTGACCACTCGCTGGCGCTTCGGTGCTCTCACGCTGTTCCTGCTGCTCCTGGCCCTGCCGGATCCGGTCGCCGCGATCCCGGCCTTCGCCCGGCGCTACAAGCTGAGCTGCGCCACCTGTCACAACCCCATCCCCAAGCTGACTGCCTTCGGGGAAGGCTTCGCCGCCAACGGCTTCCGGCTCTCCACCGGCGAGGATCCCGCCGATACCGTGGATGTCGGCGACCCGCTCCTGGCGCTGCAGCGCACCCTGCCGCTGGCCGTCCGGCTCGATGCCTACGCCCAGGCCTACGCCAACGGCAAGGCGGCGTTCGACTTCCAGTCTCCCACGATCATCAAGGTGCTGTCCAGCGCCCCGCTCTCGAAGTCCATCTCCTACTACTTCTATGCCCTGCTCTACGAGGCGGGGGAAGTGGCTGGGGTCGAGGACGCCTTCGTCTACTTCAATGACGTCGGCGGCGCCCCGGTGGACCTGATGGTGGGACAGTTCCAGGTCTCCGATGCGATGTACAAGCGGGAGCTGCGCCTCGAGGTGGAGGACTATGCCGTCTACCGCACCCGGGTCGGCGACGTCCCGGCCGACCTCACCTACGATCGCGGCATCGTCGCCAGCGCGGATGCCGGCGGCTTCACGTTCACCGGTCAGCTGGTGAACGGCAGCGGCATCGGCCCGGCGCAGCCCGACGGGCGCTATGACGTGGACCGGGGCAAGAACGTCTTCCTGCACGCCACCCGCGACGTCGTCGGTGGCCTGCGGCTGGGCGCCTTCGGCTACTACGGCCGCGCCACCGCCAACGGCACCCGGGATGTCACCCGGATGGCGGGCGTCAACGGCACCTTCGAGGCCGGGCCGGTGGAGTTGAACGCGCAGTACGTCCATCGGCGGGACGACCGCCCGACCTTCACCCCGGGCGAGCCGCAGGCGCGGATCAACGGCGGGTTCGCGGAGCTGATCGTGCGGCCGGCGGGGAGCCTCTGGTACGGGTACGGGCTCTACAACCTGGTGAAGGCCAACCGTGCGGTGATGGACGTGGGTCTTGGCGCGCCAGGTCCGGTGCGTCGCTACGAGAGCCTGGCCGGGGGAGTCGGCCACCTGATCCGGCGCAACCTCCGGGTCAGCACCGAGGTGGGGTACGACTTCGAGCAGGACCTGACCCGCGTCTCCGCGGGGCTGGTGATGGCGTTCTGACGCGGCGCCGGATCACGACGCGGGGCGGGGCCATCGGCCCCGCCCCGCGTGCGTTCGAGGGCTAACGTGCCACCGGCAGCCCGGCGTCCTGGCTCCACTCGAGGAAGGAGCCGTCGTACAGCCGCGGCTGGTACCCGAGGACCCGCAGCACGAAGTACAGGTAGCTCGCCTGCACCCCGGTGCGGCAGTACGTCACCATCTCCCTCCCTTCCGCCACGCCCTCCCGGCCCAGCAGCTTCGCCAGCACCGCCGGGTCCTTGAGCAGGGGCGGGTCCGCACTGGCGAGCGCCAGGTGCCAGAAGAAACTGCGCGCGCCGGGCAGGTGGCCTGGTCGCGCCACGCCGGCCCCGGCCACCTCGCCGCGGTATTCCGGGGCGGGCCGGGCGTCCAGCAGCACCAGGGTCGTGTCCCCCAGGCGGCGCGCCAGTTCATCCTTTTCCATCAGGACACCGGCCTGCACCCGCGGCTCCAGCCGGCCCGGCGTGACCGCCGCGGTGTCGGTCGTGAGCGGAAGGCCCGCGGCGCGCCATGCGGCTTGGCCCCCGTCCAGGATCGCCGCCTGCTCGCCCAGTCCCAGGTAGTCGAGGGTGAAGAACAACCGCGCCGCCCCCAGCGGGTCGCCCACGATCACGATCCGGCTGTCGCTGGAGACACCCACGGACTCCAGCACCGAGTCGAGGGTCGCCACCGGGGGCAGCTCGTTGGGGATGCCGTCCCTCGAGACGACGATCGCGCCGAGCGGCAGCAGGCGCGCCCCCGCGATGTGCCCCTCGCGCCAGGCGGTGGCATCGCGGTCCACCTGGAGCACCACCAGTCCCGGCTCCCCCAGGCGGGCGGCGAGCGCCGGGACGGACAGCAGCAGGTCGGGCCGGGGCGTGAGAGCCTGGGCCCCGAGGCCCGGGGCAAGGAGCAGGACCAGCAGGGACAGCAGGCGGCGCACGGGGACCTCCCGGGAGTTGACGACACGAGTATATAACTATATAGTAATCTCAGCAAGTCACCGGTCCCGGGCCGAGGGGCGCACCCCCCGGCCACGTGCCGGCTCGCCCGGCCGAGGATGCCGGGACCATATTTCACGCTGGATCAGGGAAGGACCCGAGGACCTGATGACCGAGACCACGACCACATCCACCGCCACCGGACGCCCCGTCACGGTGAGCTGCCCCTTCTGCAGCCGCCGCAACCGGGTGGACCTCGACCGGCTGGCGCAGCAGCCCCGGTGCGGCGAATGCCAGCGGCCGCTGCTGCTCGACCGCCCGTTGCAGACCTCGCTGGCGGACCTCGAGGACACCATCCGCACCGCCGCGGTGCCGGTGGTGGTGGACTTCTACGCCGACTGGTGCGCCCCCTGCCGGGCCACCGCGCCGGCCCTCGACGCGCTGGCGGGGGCGCAGGCCGGCCGGGTGCTGGTGCTCAAGGTGGACACCGACCGCAACCCGGACGCCGCCATTCGCTTCGGCATCCGCGGCATCCCGACGTTGATCGGGTTCGAGGGCGGCCGCGAGGCGCGCCGCCACGTCGGGATGGCGGGGCCGGCGGAGCTGATGACCCTCGCCGGCCTGGCGTGAAGCCGCATACGCTGACGGTCACCCGGACCGCGCGCTGGTTCCAGCAGGGACCGGAGGGCGCCGCGGTCCGGGAGCTGGTGCTGGGGCTGCACGGGCACGCGCAGCTGGCGGCCCGGTTCCTCAAGCTGCTGGATCCGCTGGACGACGGGCACACCCTCCTCGCCGCGCCCGAGGCGCTCTCCCGCTTCTACCTCGAGACCCGGCTCGACGGCCGCCACGGCCACGCTATCGGCGCCACCTGGCTCACCCGCGAGCATCGCACCGCCGACCTCGCCGATCACCTCGCCTGGCTGGAGCACCTGCGCGATCACCTGCTGGCCGGGATCCCGCACCCGCCGGTGGTCACGCTGCTCGGCTTCAGCCAGGGCGCGGCGATGGCCGCCCGCTGGGTCGCGAGCGGACGGGCGCAGGCGGGGCGGGTGGTGCTCTGGGGGATTCCGCTGCCGCACGACCTGCCGCTCGCCGAGTTCGTCGCCGGGCTGGGCGGGGCCCCGGTGGTGCTTGCCGCCGGCGACGCCGATGCCTACTGCCCCGCCGGGGCGCTGGAGGCGGACGCCGACCGGCTCCGGGAGGCCGGCGCCGACGTCCGGGTGCGGCGGTTCCCCGGTGGGCACACCCTGCCGCCGGCCGCCCTGCGGGCGGCCCTGGGCCGCCCGGGGGAGGGGACCGGGGCAGCTTGACGCCGGCGCCGGGTCTTATATATTCGATGTCGTACTATCTGATGTCGAACACAGTGGCGCCGGGAGGCAGCCCATGAGACCCAGCACCACGCGCGAGGCCGCGACGACCCTGGCCCTGGCCACGTTCGTCAAGCTGCGGCGGGCGGTGAACTCGCTCGACGCGCGGCTCGCCCCGGCGCTCCAGAAGGAGCACGGGCTCACCGAGTCGCAGTTCGGGGTGCTGGAGGCGGTGTGGCACCTGGGCCCGATGGCCCAGGCGCGGCTGTGCGAGAAGCTCCTGGTGAGCGGCAGCAACCTCACCACGGTGATCGACAACCTCGAGCGGCGCGGCCTGGTCCGCCGGGGCCCCAACCCCGACGACCGGCGCGCCTACCTGATCGCGCTGACCCCCACGGGGGAGGCGCTCATCGCCCGGGCCTTCGGCCCCCATGCGGCGCGGATCACCCGCCTGCTCGGGGCCCTCAGCCCGGCGGAGCAGCGGCAGCTGGGGTCGCTCTGCCGCACGCTCGGGCTCGCCCTTCAGGGGTGAGCCCGTTTCGCGACCCTTATCGTTCGATGTCGCACTATTGGAGGAGAGCATGACCACGCGTTCCCCGGGCCTGCACCACGTCACCGCCATCGCCGGCGACCCGCGGCAGACCCTCGACTTCTATGCCGGGACCCTCGGGCTCCGGCTGGTGAAGCAGACCGTCAACTTCGATGATCCGGAGACCTACCACTTCTACTTCGGCGAGCGGACCGGGCAGCCGGGCAGCCTGCTGACCTTCTTCCCCTGGGCCGGCGCGCGCCAGGGCCGCCCCGGCATGGGCGAGGTCGGCGCCACCGCGCTTGCGGTGCCGGAGGGTTCCCTGGATGCCTGGGAGGCGCGCCTCGCGGCGCGGCAGGTGTTCGGCCTGCGGCGCGGGGAGCGCTTCGGCGAGCCCTACCTCGGCTTCTCCGATCCCTTCGGCATGCAGCTGGAGCTGGTGGAGCGTCCCGCATCCCGTGGCGCCCCCTGGCCGGGCAGTGGCGTGCCCACGGACCAGCAGGTCCGCGGCGTGGCCGGTGTGCGCCTGGTCCTGGGCGGAGTGGATGCCACCGCCGCCGTGCTGCAGGAGACGCTCGGCTTCGGGGCGCCGCTGGAGGAGGGTGCCACCCGCCGGCTCTTCACCGCCGACGGCGGGTTCGTGGACCTGGTGCGGGATCCCGGCGCGCCGGCGCCCCGGCCGGGCGCGGGCTCGGTACACCATGTCGCCTGGCGGGCGGAAGACGATGCGGCGCAGGCCGCCTTCCGCGGTGCACTCCTGGGCCGGAGCCTCGGCGTCACGCCGGTGGTGGATCGGTCCTACTTCCGGTCCATCTACTTCCGCGAGCCGGGCGGGGTGCTGTTCGAGGTGGCCACCGACGGGCCGGGCTTCCTCACCGACGAGGCCGAGGCCACCCTCGGCACCAGCCTGCGCCTGCCGCCGCAGTACGAGGGCGCCCGGGCGCAGATCGAACAGGCGCTGCCCGCGCTGCAGGAGCCGGCCGCATGACGACACCCTTCGTGCACCAGTTCGTCCCCGGCAGCGGCAGCCGTACTCTGCTGCTGCTGCACGGGACCGGCGGCGACGAGCACAGCCTGCTCCCGCTGGGACGGCATCTTGCCCCCGGCGCGGCGCTGCTCGCGCCGCGCGGCCGGGTCCTCGAGGGACGGATGCCCCGGTTCTTCCGCCGGTTGGCGGAAGGGGTGTTCGACCTGGAAGACCTGGCACTCCGCACCGCGGAGCTGGGCGGGTTCGTGGAATGGGCCGCAGGCGCCTACGGGTTCCCGCTGGCCGGGGTGACGGCGGTGGGCTACTCCAACGGCGCCAACATCGCGTCGAGCCTGCTGCTCACCCGCCCCGGCCTGATCCGGCAGGCGGTGCTCCTCCGCGGGATGACGCCCTTCGTGCCGCAACGCCAGCCGGATCTCGCCGGCACCCGGGTGCGGCTGGTGGCAGGCCGGGACGATCCCATCGTGCCGGCCGAGGACGTCACCCGGCTCGCCTCGCTGTTCCGCGAGGCGGGCGCCCGGGCCGACCTCGACTGGCGGTTGGCAGGGCATGAACTGACCAGCGAGGAGCTGGTGGACGCTCGAGCCTGGCTCGGGGAGGTGTTGTAGCGAAACGGGTGAGCCCTCCTGATCCGATACGGCGAAGCGAATCGGGACAGGATTACTCGCCCCCGAGGTCCCCATCGCGAACTACTGATCTCGCATGCAGTTGAGCCGGGACCGTCAGGCCGCGGCGGGAAGGCGCGGCGGGGAACGCCGGTTGCAGGGAACCGCGGGACGTGGTCGCCGGGACGAGGCCGGTGCACCGCGTCCCGCTGTTCCATTCCCGGAGGCCGCATGCGTTGGTCCCCCCGTTGCCACCACCGTGCCCTGCTGCTCGCCGTCCTCGGACTTGGATGCGGCGGTGGTGGAGCCGTGGGGCCCGAGCCGGCGAAGTCGGTCTTCTCCGCGCTGCAGGCCTCGCCGGATACCGTGGCGATCACGGTGGGCGGGGCCGCTGCGGTCACGATCACGCTCCTGGACCAGAACGACGCCCCGATGAGCGGATTGCCCGCGCCGGTGCTCACGATAGAGGACACCGCGATTGCCGCCGTGAGCAGTGGCGTCGTGACCGGCCGCGCGGAAGGGATCACGCGGCTGTTCGCCTCGCTGACGGCCGGGAACGTCACCCGGGCGGACACCGTGGCGATTGTGGTCTCCGCGGCACCGGCCGGCGGACCGGCGCACCCGGTCACCACGGTCGGGACGAGCTTCGCGCCGCCGAGCATCGTGGTGGGGGTGGGCGACAGCGTGACGTGGGAGATCGCCGGCGCGACGCACAACGTCACCTTCACCACGGCGCTGCGGCCGGCCGGCGGGGACATTCCGGACACCCCCGCGGGCACGACCGTATCGCGTACCTTCACCGGTCCCGGCGTGTACGCCTACGAGTGCACCATCCACAGCGGGATGATCGGCGAGGTGGTGGTGCAGTCGGGCCAGGTGCAGCACTTCAGCAGCGTGGCCCTGACGCCGCCGGCCGCCTCGCTGCTCAGCGGCGACACCCTCCGCCTCAGCGCCACGCCGCTGGACCAGAACGGCGTGCCGATGGCCGGGCTGCCGGCCGCCACCTTCCTGAGCAGCAACCCCGCGGTGGCGGTCGTCTCCGCCACGGGCCTGGTGACGGCGGTGGGCGCGGGGGTGGACACCATCACGGCGAGCATCACCGGGGATGGCACCACGCGGGCCGCGACCGCGGTGATCACGGTGAGCCTGCCGGCCGCGGGGGCCACCGTGACCACGCCCAACCTCACCTTCAGCCCTCCGACCGTGACCATCCAGGCGGGTGAGACCGTGACGTGGCAGCTCTCCGGTGCCACCCACAACGTCACCTGGCTGCCGGGGCCGGTGCCGCCGGGCGGCGACATTCCCGACCAGGCGCCCGGATCCACGGTGCAGCGCAGCTTCCCCACGGCCGGGGTGTACACCTACGAGTGCACCCGCCACAACAACATGACCGGCAGCGTCGTGGTGCAGTCGGGGCAGCCCCAGGTCTTCACCAGCGTCGCGATCGCGCCGGCGACCACGTCGCTGCAGGTCGGCGGCTCAGTGCAGCTGACGGCCACGCCGCTGGATCAGGCCGGCGTGCCGATGGGCGGCCTGCCGGCGGCCAGCTTCGTGAGCGATGCCCCCGCCGTGGCCGGGGTGGACGGGGCCGGCCTGGTGACGGCCGCGGGCGCCGGCACCGCGCACGTCACCGCCACCATCAGCGACGGCGTCACCACCGCCACCGCCACCGCCACGGTGTTCGTCAGCGCGCCGGTGCCCGGCGGCGTGACCGTCACCACGCCCAACCTCACTTTCTCGCCGGCCACGGTGACCATTCCCGTCGGCGGCACGGTGACGTGGCAGTTCAGCGGCAACACCCACAACGTGACCTTCACCGGCGCGGCCCCGGCGGGCGGGAACATTCCCGACCAGCCGGCCGGCGGCACCCAGTCACGGACCTTCACCGCGACCGGGAGCTACGCCTACGTCTGCACCCGCCACAACGGGATGACCGGCACGGTGGTCGTCAGCGGGGGCGGGGGGACGCCGGTGTTCACCTCGCTGGCGCTGGCGCCGCTCGCGCCATCGGTGCCCGTCGGCGGTACGGTGCAGCTGGTGGCGACGCCGCTGGACCAGAACGGCGCGCCGATGGCCGGCCTGCCGGCGCCGGTCTTCGCGGTCGCCGATGCGACTGTCGCGACGGTCTCCCCGACCGGTCTGGTCACCGGCGCCGGGCTGGGCAGCACCCAGCTCACCGCCTCGATCACTTCCGCCGGCGTCACCCACTCGGCGACGGCCACCATCAGCGTGGGGCCGGTGGCGGCGGTCACCATCACCACGCCGAGCAACACCTTCTCGCCGGACGACATCGCGATCGCGCCCGGCCAGTCGGTGACCTGGGCGTTCTCGGGGACCACTCACAACGTGACCTTCGAGACCCTGGCGCCGCCGGGCGGCAACATCCCCGATGCCGCGCCCGGGACCACGGCCACCCGGACCTTCCCGCAGGTCGGCGACTACAAGTACTTCTGCTCCATCCACAGCAACATGAAGGGCAAGATCCGGGTCCGCTGACCCGGACCGGTGCTCGGGAGAATCCGCATGCGACGACCGGTGCTCGCCCTCGTGCTGCTGCTGCCGTCCGGCCTGGCGGCGCAGGGCAACCTCGACCGCACCCCCAACGTCTCGGGGGACTGGGTGGTCCGGCCGGGGACGGTGCAGTTCAACTTCCTGCATCGCTTCGTCCGCAGCCCGGCACCGGTGCGGAAGGTCAGCAACTTCCCGACCTTCCTGCTGGCGACCTCGCTGCTCCGGGGCACCACCATCGGGCTCAACTACGCCACCAACTCCACGCTGGCGCCGGCGTTCCCCAACGAGTGGGAGTTCTTCGTGCGGGCCGCGCCGCTCAGCCAGGCGGGTGGTGCGCCGTTCGACCTTGGCGGGCAGGTGGGGTGGAACGTGGCCGCGGACGGACTCGACGGCGAGGTGAGCCTGGCCCGCCGCATGGGACCGCTGCGGCTGCTGGCGCTCGGCCGCGCGCTGTCCGACCCGTACACCTCGGATGGCAAGCCGCAGGTGGCGGTCGGGGGCGGCGGCACCCTCCGGCTCAGCCGGCACCTGGCCCTCACCGGGGACGTCATCAGCCTGCTGCACCCCGACCATGCGCGGGATGAGCGCGCGGCGTGGAGCGCCGGGATCGCCATCGCGATCCCCAACACCCCGCACACCCTCTCGCTGCACGCGGCGAACACCAACACCGCCACCCTGCAGGGGGCCTCCCGTGGGGCGGCGCAGGTGCGCTACGGCTTCGAGTTCACCATCCCGATTACCCTCGCCCGCTACTTCGGCCGCAAGCCCGCGCCAGCACCGCCCCCGGCGGCGGCGCCCGGCGCCCCGCCGGTCGAGGCACCCGGCAGCGTGCCCACCGGTCCCGTCACCGGCCCGCTCACCAAGAGCACGATGCAGGGACTGCAGTTCGCGCAGCCGGTGCTGGAGATCGCGGTGGGGACCACCATCGAATGGAAGAACGAGGATCCCGTGCCCCACACCGTCACCGCGGACGACGGCGGCTTCGATTCCGGGATGATCGAGGGCGGGCAGGTCTGGCGCTACACCTTCACCCGTGCGGGCACCTATGCCTACCACTGCACGCCGCACCCCTTCATGAAGGGCACGGTGGTGGTCAAGTGAGGAGGGGATGATGCTGCGACGCTGGCTGACCGCCGCCGCGCTGGCGGGCGGCGTGCTCCTGGCCCTGGCCTGCTACAGCGAGCGGGCGCTCACCGGCCCGTCCGCCGGCGCCTGCGGGGCCAACCTCGATCCGTCCCAGTTCGGTTCCGTGATCGTCGCCATCCAGGGCTTCGCCTTCCGGCAGACGCCGGTGCACGTGCGGGTCGGGGGCAAGGTGACGTGGATCAACTGCGAACCGGCGGGGACCCCCTCGCACACGACGACGGCGGATGGCGGTGCCTGGTCCTCCCCGCTGCTCGATCCGGGGGGCACCCACACCACCACCTTTCCTGCGGCGGGGACCTTCGCCTACCACTGCGAACCCCACCCCTCGATGACCGCCCAGGTGATCGTGGATCCCTAGGCGGCCGGGATCACTCCCGCGGGGCGAGGCTCGAGATCGTCTCCTGCAGCATCTCGTCCGCGGTCTTGAGCACCCGCAGCTGCGCCACGTACATCCGCTGGGCGATGAGCATGTCGGTCATCGCGCTGCCAAGATCGAGCTCGGCGCCGCCGGAGGCGGCGGGGGGTGGCACGCTCTCGGAGGTGGTGCCGGGTTCGGTCGGGGTCTCGGGCAGGCCGATGGACGAGATCGTCTGCGCGGCCCGGTCCACCCGGCGACCATAGACGCGCAGGCCGTTCAGCGCGGACGTGAGGGCGGAACTGGTACCAGTGACGGACATGGGGGTCTCCGTGCACCTGGCCGGCGGCGAGTCGGGGGGCCGTCCGTGGGCCCGGAGCCGCTAGTGAGGGTATCGGCTGAAGTCCCCCGAACTTGAGGGGTGCCCTATTCCCAGCCAGAGTCCTTGCGGAACCGCTCCAGCTTCCGGCGGTCCCGCTTGGTGGGCCGCGCGTTGGTCTCGGGCACGAAGAGCACGTGCGCGGCCTTGAGCTGGAACGCCACCCGCTCCCGCCCCGCGAGGCTCTCCGGGGTTTCCTCATAGAGCTTCACCGCCTCGCTGGCGGGGCCCCGGCGCTCGGCAACCCCGCGCACGAGCACGAGGTGCTCGTAGGGCGGCAGGCGGATGTCCACCCGGTCCCCGGCCTGGATCTGCTTGGCGCGCTTGGCCCGCTCGCCATTGACGCTCACCTTGCCGCCATCGATTGCCTCCGCGGCCAGCGCGCGGGTCTTGTAGAACCGCGCCGCCCAGAGCCACTTGTCGAGGCGCACCCGGCCCTCGCTCATGCCGCCTCCCCGGTGTCGGCGGGGGGGCGGAAGAGCAGGTCGAACGCCAGGAACACCGTCTTGCTGAAGGGATAGCAGAGGAACGGCAGTGCCAGCATGAGCGCGCCGCCGCCCCAGGTGAGCAGCTCCCAGGGCGGCGAGGGCCAGCGGGCCCACACCACCCCCAGGAAGAGCGCGGCCCAGATCAGCTCTGCCGCCATGATGTTGAACATGTAGGCGCCCACCACGTACCCCTGTTCCCCCCGCTCGGTGCGGAGGCCGCAGCGGGGGCAGCGATCGACCATCCGGAGCCAGGAGTGGAACAGCGGCCCGCCGCCGCAGGCGGGGCAGCGGAGCCGGAGGGCCCGGAGGAAGAGCGCGGCCGTTCCCATCGGTTCAATAGCGGCGGCTGGCGGGGCGGTAGCCCAGCGCGGCATTGAGCCAGCGCACCAGCGGGGCCAGTGCGGTGAAGTCCTTCGCCAGCAGTGCCGGGAGCTTCGGCGAGCGGGCCTGGGCCTCGGTCAGCTCGCGGCCGGCGGTGAAGGACTGATGCCGCAGCCAGCCCGCCGCCGGATGGTCCGGCGCCACGCCGCGCGGCAGCCGGGTGAGCATCGCCTCCTCGTCGAGCCGGCCAAAGCGGCGCCGGAACGCCGGCGCGAGCACGATCCGCTCGAATGCCGCCTGATCCTCGGTGATCCGTTCCCGGATCCGGAGCAGCGCGGGGCGGGGCGGCATCCAGATGCCGCCGCCACAGAAGAACTCGCCCGGGGCAAAGTGGAAGTAGAACCCGGCGCCGCCGCCCTCCGCCTCGCTGCCGACGCCCTTGCCGGCGTCGCGATGGAAGAACCAGGCGGCGGCGTTGGTCTTGTAGGGCGACTTGTCACGGGAGAAGCGCACGTCGCGGTGGATGCGGAACATGGACCGGCGCGGATCGCCCACGATCTCGGGCACCAGCGCCGCCAGCCGGACGTCCATCTCCTCGACCAGCGCGCGCATCGGACCGCGGAGCTCCAGCTCGTAGTCGTCGCGGTGGGCCTCGAACCAGGGCTTGCGGTTGTGCTGCTTGAGCTGGCGCAGGAAGCGCACCGCCTGCGGCCGGAACCCGCTGAAGCCGGGGGTCGCGGGGGTGGAGCGGGCACGGGACACCAGCGCCTCCTTGTCGGGCCGGTCGAGTCGCTTGATGGCCCACTCGCGCCGGAGCGCGGTGGGGCGGTCGGGCGCGGGCTCCTGGTACACCAGCCGCGCGGGGCGGCGGGCCCGGGTGTAGGCCGCGCCCTTCCCGGCGTTGTGCCGGGCCAGCCGGGCGACCGCGTCGCGGGCGATCCCGGTGTAGAGGGAATCGTCCGCGCACCGGAGCATGTACACGGTCCACGCCATGCGGCTAAGGTAGCAGGTGGCGCGCCGCCGTTGCTACCTTACAGGCCGTACCCCATGACCTTTCCCGCCTCCTCGGCCCAGCGCGCCCTCTCCGACCCTCGCACCCTCCTCTGGTGGGTGCTCGGGGGCCGGCTGGTGGCCGTGGCGGTGCTGCTGGGCCTGGTGCTGGGCAGCTGGTCGTCCCGGCCGGGCATGCAGCCGCTCGCCACCGTGATCGCGCTGTATGCCGTCGCGCTGGTGCTGTACGCCACCTGGCGGCTCCGCCGCGGGTCGGCCCGCCCCGGCGACGGCTTCTGCGCCTGGCAGGCGTCGGCGGACGTGGCGGTGATCTCGCTGCTGGTGTACGGCGCCGGGCCCACCAGCGGTGTGCCCTCGCTGTACATCCTGGTGATCGCGGTCTACGCCCTGGTGATGTCGTTCGGGGCCGGGGCCGGAGTGGCGGTCGGGATCGCGCTGGGGTACTTCCTCGCCAGCCGGCTGCCCGATGCCGACCGCCCCGCCTTCGCCTTCTGGGCCCAGGTGGGCGTGTTCCTCACCGCCTATGTGCTGGTCGGGGCGCTGGCGTCGCGGCTCCGGGCGGCGGGAGTGGAGCGCGAGTCGCTGGCGCTGGAGCTGCGCCGGGTGCGGCTCGAGGCAGACGACATCCTGCGGAACATCCGCTCGGGCGTGATGACCGTGGACGACGCCGGCCGGCTGGCGTTCATCAACCCGATGGCGGAGCGGCTGCTGCAGATTGACGGCGAGGGCGCCACCGGCCTCCCGGTGCTGGACAAGCTCAAGCTGCGCTCGCCGGAGCTGTGGGCCGCGATCGTCGCCGCGATCCGGCACGGCCGCAAGGTGAGCCGGGGCGAGGGGACGGTGCTGCACGAGGACGGGCGGATCTTTCCCATCGGCCTCTCGACCACGACCTTCGAGCGGGACTCCGACGGCCGGCCGTCGGTGACGGCGATCTTCACCGACATCTCCGACCTCAAGCGGCTGAACGAGCTCAACCTGCGGGCCGAGCGTCTGGAGGCGGTGGCGGCGCTCTCCGCGTCGCTGGCGCACGAGATCCGCAACCCGCTGGCCTCGATCCGGAGCAGCGTCGAGCAGCTGGCCCGCTCCGCCCACGGCGACGAGGACGACCGCTACCTGGCCCAGCTCATCGTGCGGGAGAGCGACCGGCTGTCGCGGCTGCTGTCGGAGTTCCTGGACTTCGCCCGGGTGCGGGCAACCGAGTTCGTGCCGGTGGACCTGCAGGCGGTGGTGACGGCGGCGGCGCGGCTGGTGCGGGAGCATCCCGACTGCCGTCCCGACGTGGAGGTCCGGGTGCAGGGGGCCCGCACCGTGCTGGACGGCGACGAGGACCTGCTGCACCGGGTGGTGGCCAACCTGCTGCTCAACGCGGCGCAGGCTGCCCGCGGCCCGACGGTGATCACCGTCTCCACCCGCCCGGCCCGCACCGCCGAGCTGCCCGGCGGCTGCACGATCGAGCAGCCGGTCTGCCTCGAGGTGCGGGACGACGGGCCCGGCATCCCCGAGGACCTGCGCGACCGCCTGTTCGAGCCCTTCGTCACCGGGCGCGCCGGCGGCACCGGCCTGGGCCTCGCGATCGTCCAGCGGGCGGTCGAGGCCCACCGCGGGGTGGTCCTGGTGGACACGGGACCGGGGCAGGGCACTACCTTTACGATATTCTTTCCCGCCCGACGCACGACGGAGGAAGCGGCATGAGCCAGAAGCCCACGGTGCTGGTGATCGACGACGAGTCCGGGATCCTGGACACCCTGCGGATCCTGCTCAAGAAGGAGGGATTCGAGGTCACCACCGCCCAGGGCGGCAAGGCCGGGCTGGAGGCGATCAAGGGAGGCGCCCACGACATCGTCCTGACCGATGTCCGGATGCCGCAGGTCACCGGCCTCGACATCCTGGCCACGGCGCGGGAGCAGGACCCGATGACGCCGGTCATCCTCATGACGGCCCAGGCTTCACTGCAGACCGCCATCGCCGCGGTGAATGCCGGCGCCTACTACTACATCCAGAAGCCGTTCGCCAACGACGAGCTGGTGGCCATCCTGCGCCGGGCCTGCGAGTACCGGGCGGTGCGGGTGGAGAACAAGCACCTCAAGCAGGAGATCCGCCGCCGCGACAAGGCCGGCGTGGGCCGGCCGATCGGCAAGTCGCGCCGCTTCCTCGACGTGCTCAAGCTGGCGGAGCAGGTCGCGCCGACCGACTCCACCGTCCTGATCCAGGGCGAGAGCGGCACCGGCAAGGAGGTGATCGCGAAGTACATCCACAACATGTCGAACCGCACCGAGGGGCCGTTCCTCTCGATCAACTGTGGCGCGCTGCCCGAGAACCTGCTGGAGAGCGAGCTGTTCGGCCACGTGAAGGGGTCCTTCACCGGCGCGGTACGCGACAAGCAGGGCCTCTTCGCCGCCGCCCGCGGCGGCAGCTTCTTCCTCGACGAGGTGGGCGAGATGGCCCCCGCCCTGCAGGTGAAGCTGCTGCGGGTGCTGCAGGAGCGCGAGGCGATCCCGGTCGGTGCCACCGAGGCGATCCCGGTGGACGTGCGCATCATCGCCGCCACCAACCGCGACCTCGAGGAGGAAGCGCGCCGCGGCCGCTTCCGCTCCGACCTGTTCTACCGCCTCAACGTCATCACCATCCACCTGCCGCCGCTGCGCGACCGGCGCGAGGACATCCTGCTGCTGGTGGAGTCGTTCCTGCAGCGGCTCTCCACCGACCACCAGGTGGACCCCAAGGCGCTCTCCGCCGACGCGCTGGACGCCGTGATGGTCTACGACTGGCCCGGCAACGTGCGCGAGCTGGAGAATGCGCTGGAGCACGCCTGGGTGCTCACCCGCGGCGACACCATCGACGCCACCACGCTGCCCGAACGCATCACCCGCCGCAAGAAGGAGCCGCTCGTCGCCGAGCGCTCCTATCCCAACCCCTCCCTCGAGGTGATCGAGCGGGCGTACATCATGTACGTCCTCCAGGCGGAGGGCGGCAACAAGACCCGCGCCGCCGAGGTGCTCGGAATCGATCCCTCCACGCTGTACCGAAAGCTGTCACGCTACGAGGAGCAGCAGGCCTCCACCGCTTGAGCTGACGGGCCCGCCATGGCACTTTGCGTCACGCCGGCCGGGCCCGGCAGCTGCATTCATGTGGTGGAAGGTGTTGCGGAGACAGGGGATGGCCCGGATCGCGCCCGTCTGGTACGTGGGTTGCTTTCCCCTGCCGTGTCCTGTTCACCGCGGGCCGGGAGGCCCGCCGCAACCGTGGGAGGCATCATGAACCGCAAGGGCTTTACCCTCATCGAGCTGCTGATCGTCGTGGTGATCATCGGCATCCTGGCCGCCATCGCGATCCCGAAGTTCGCCAACACGAAGCAGAAGGCGATCGTTGCCTCCATGAAGTCGGACCTGCGGAACCTCGTGACCGCGCAGGAAGCCTTCTTCTCGGACAACAACGACTACGCCGGCAACACCACCGCGGGCGCCCAGGCGAACGGCACCGGCGGCGCGGGCAAGGTGACCTTCGTGCCCTCGACCGGCAACGTGCTGGCCCTGACCTACGTCGACGCGGCCGGCTGGAAGGCCACGATGACCAACCCGGCGGTGACCGGTTCGCCGGCGACCTGCGGCATCTACACCGGCCCGGTGGCCAACGCCCCGAACGCCGCGGTGACCCAGGAAGGCTCGCCGGCCTGCTGGTAAGCTCTCGCCACTCCTGAACCATGCGGGGCGGCCTCCGGGCCGCCCCGCGTGCGTTTGCGCCCCCGCGCGTCGGGTCGCGCCAAGTGTCCTGCCGGGCCGCGCCGATCTTCGTGCCATGCCCCTCCCGCGTCTCCGGCCTCCTTCCCGCGCCGGCTTCAGCCTCGTCGAGCTGCTGCTCGCCCTCGTGCTCGCCGGCATCGGCGTCCTCGCCGCCGCGCGCGGGCTGGCCCTCGCCTTCCGCCTGACCGGGACCGCCGCCCACCAGGTGGAGGCGGCCCGGCTGGCGCGCTCGGTGGCCGCGGAGCTCACCGGCCGCGCCGCCGGCGGCACCGCGCCCTGCGCCGCGGTCGCCGCGCCTCCGGCCACCGGCCCCGGAGGCGTCACCGTGCAGACCAGCACCCGCCCCGACAGCGGCGGCGTGGAACTGTCGCTCACGCTGCAGTACACCGGCCCGGGCGGCCCGCGGCAGGACACCCTGTGGAGCTTCCTCCGATGCCGCTGACCGGACGCGGTACGGGGGTGACGCTGGTCGAGCTGCTGGTGGCGCTGGTGCTGCTGGGCCTCGTCGGCGGTCTGCTCACGCTGCTGCTGCTTCGCACCGAACGCGGCACCCGGGCGCACGAGGAACGGGCTGCGCTGCACGAGGCCTTCGATGCAGGGCTGGGCTACGCCACCAGCCAGCTCGCCACCCTCGCGCCCGGCGACCTGCTGCAGGCAGGCCCCGACTCGCTGCGCTATCGCGCCACCCGCGCGGCCGGTTTCGCCTGCGCCATCGCGCCCGACCAGATCCGGGTGGCCGCGTGGAGCCTGCCGCCCGGGCGGGCACTGCAACCGGGGCGGGACAGCCTGCTGCTCGCGCCCGCGGGCGACGATCCGCTGCCGGCGGAGAGTGCGTGGGCCGCGCTGCCGCTCACCTCGGTCGGCGCCGGCTCCTGCGGCGGCCTCGCCGCAACCGTGCTCGGGACCGCGATCGACACCAGTGTGCTGCCGCTGCCGCTCCTCCCGGCGCCGCTGCGCGTGTTCGAGGTGATGCAGTTGCGGCTCTACGCCTCCGGAGGCAGCGGCTGGCTCGGGGCCCGCTCGGTGAGCGCCGGCGAGGTGATCCAGCCGCTGGCCGGCCCGTTCGACCTCGCCGCCTCGCGGCTCGAGGCACGGGACAGTACCGGGCTGCCCACCACCACGCCCGGCGCGGCCCGCGCGCTCCTTGCCCGCCTGGCCGGGAGCCACGCCGGCTGGTCCGCCGCCGGCGGCACCGTCGCCGAAACCGCCGGCATCACGATCACCCCGGGAAACCTCCAATGACCCGCCGCGGCGTCGCCCTTCCTCTTGCCCTGCTGGCCTGCGCGGTCCTCGGTGCGCTCGCCGGGATCGTACTGCTTTCCAGCCGGCTCCGCGCCATCGGGGGGGCCGGTGCCCTTCGCCGCGCCCGGGTCGAACTCGCGGCGCGCGGCGCGCTCGCCCGGCACCTCGCGGACTGGGGGTCGCTCGGTCTCGACACGCTGCCACCGGGGTATACCGTGGCGCTACCGGCCCCGCCCTGGCCCGGGATCGTCTTCGCCGATTCCGCGCGCCGGGAAGGCCGCGCCAGCCTGGTCCTCACCTCCGCGGCGGAGGCGCAACGCGCGGACGGAGCCGTGCTGGCGCGGGCGGCGCTGGGCTTCCTGGTGCGGCTGCGGGGCGTGGCGCTTCCCGATACGGCCGCGGTGCTGGCACTCGGGCCGGTCCTCCTCGGCGACTCCTCCCGGGTGATCGGCGCGGACTCGGCCCTGGTTTCCGGATGGGCCGCCGGCTGCCCTCCCCCCACGGGGGTGGCCCCCGGGATTCGCGCCCCCACCCCGCCCCCGGATTGCTCCGCCGGCGGCTGCGTCACCGGCGCCCCGGCGCTGCTGCAGGACACCCTCCTGCCGGGGGCTGGCAGTCTCCGCCTCGGGAGCTGGACCATCGCCGAACTGGCGGCCGCGGCCGACCGGCGTGTGGCCGGGGGCGTGGCCGCGACCGCCCCGGTCGCCGCCGGCGGGAGCTGCGATCGGAGCGCCCCCGGGAACTGGGGCGACCCCGGACCAGGGCTTGGCCCCTGCACTGCATGGTTTCCGGTCATCGAAGCGGCACCGGGCACGGTGGTCCAGGGCGGCGTGGGGCAGGGCGTGATGGTCGGCCTCGGCGGTCTCACCCTGGCGGGGGATCACCAGTTCACCGGCGTGGTGTTGGCAGCCGGGCCACTCTTATTGAGGGACAGCGCCCGGGTGACCGGGGCCGTGATCGTGCTGGATACCCTCACCATGCAAGGTCGAGTGTCGGTACGATGGTCGTATTGTGCCGCGATGGAGGCTGGAATGAGGGTGGCGAGAGGGGTGCCTGGGCCAACGTGGGGGGAGTTTTTCCGGGCATGGTAGGGGGGTGAGTTCCGGCCGCGGGTGGAAGGTATTCCCGCAAAATCCGGCAACTCTCGCGCGGGCTTGAACGCTGTCCAGCGTGGGACTGCAGTGTCAAGCTGTTGATTTTGTGTGACTTACCGTCACGTCACTGACTGTGGCATATGGGTTGCCTTCATCCGGGCCGACGGCAGACCAGACCCGGCCGACGCGCACCCAACCGTTCCTTCTTTTGGAGGCAGCATGAACCGCAAGGGCTTTACCCTGATCGAGCTTCTGATCGTCGTGGTGATCATCGGCATCCTGGCCGCCATCGCGATCCCGAAGTTCGCCAACACGAAGCAGAAGGCGATCGTTGCCTCCATGAAGTCGGACCTGCGGAACCTCGTGACCGCGCAGGAAGCCTTCTTCTCGGACAACAACGACTACGCCGGCAACACCACCGCGGGCGCCCAGGCGAACGGCACCGGCGGCGCGGGCAAGGTGACCTTCGTGCCCTCGACCGGCAACGTGCTGGCCCTGACCTACGTCGACGCGGCCGGCTGGAAGGCCACGATGACCAACCCGGCGGTGACCGGTTCGCCGGCGACCTGCGGCATCTACACCGGCCCGGTGGCCAACGCCCCGAACGCCGCGGTGACCCAGGAAGGCTCGCCGGCCTGCTGGTAAGCCTCGCAGGATGACAAGGCGGCGGGCGATCCACATGGGTCGCCCGCCGTCCTGTTTTCCCGGGGGCGGGGGAAGAGGGGGATTCAGGCGGCCCGATGGGGCCGCTTAACGCGTTTTATGGCAACAACTTGTGTTGTGACGGTTCAGGGAATCCTCCCCCGGGGCCGATAGTGGGGGTCCAAACGGTACGACGTGTGCTTCTGCAATAGACTTAGCTCGTGGTACCTCAAGCGTTCTGTGATGAATGGTGAGATAAGTCGCAATCTTCCAATGGCTTGTTTGTTCGCACCTCAAGCAGATTGGGAGCTTGACAAAAACCCGGACGGCTTGTAGCGTAGCCTTCCATTCCCTAGTTCCAGAACCAGCACGGTTGGGCTTATATGGGCCTCTTCAGCCGGAGCAAAACGACTGTTGCCTTGGACATTGGGTCCGGGCTGATCAAGCTGGTGGCCGTGACGCACGGCACCGGCGATCCGGTCCTGTCCAAGGTCGCCTACACCAGCGTCGTGGATGACGCCATCGTGGAAGGCGAGATCATGGACCCCGGGATCGTGGCCGACGCGATCAAGGGGCTCCTGGCCTCCGCCGGGGTGAAGACCAAGCAGGTGGTCATCGCCGTGGGTGGCCGGGACGTGATCATCAAGAAGATCCAGATGGACCGCATGAAGGAGGCGGACGCCCGCGAGGTGATCCGCTGGGAGGCCGAGCAGCACGTCCCGTTCGACATGGAGAACGTGGAGCTCGACTTCCAGATCCTGGACCCCGACGGGGACGGCCTCCAGATGACGGTCCTCCTGGTGGCCGCCAAGCGCGAGCTGGTCGAGAACAAGGTCGCGCTGCTGGCCGAGGCGGGGCTCTCCGCGAGCATCATCGACGTGGACGCCTTCGCCCTCCACAACGCCTTCGAGGTCAACTACCCCGACGAGATGCGGGGCGTGGTCGGGCTGGTCAACATCGGCCACGAGATGACCAACATCAACATCCTCGAGGACGGCATCCCGGTCCTGACCCGGGACCTCCCGGTGGGCACCCGGCGGTTCCGCGAGGACATCCAGCGGGAGCGCGGGCTCTCGGCCGAGGAGGCCGACCAGCTGCTGCAGGGGTTCGAGCGCAACGAGATCCTCGATCCCTTCCTCGAGACCCGCGGCGAGGAACTCGCCGTCGGCATCGAGCGCGCGGCGGCCTTCCTCCAGTCCGCCAGCCGGTCGGCCGGCGGCATCAGCCGGCTGTGGCTCACCGGCGGCGGCGGGCGCATTCCCGGCCTCAACAAGGTGCTGGCGGACCGGCTCCGGCTCCCGGTGGAGCTGGCCAACCCGCTGGCCCGGCTCAGCGTGGCCCAGGGCGTCTTCGATACCCTGAGCGTGGACGAGGTGTCCCCGCTCCTGATGCTCCCCATCGGCCTCGCGCTGCGCAGCGCCGCCTGAGCCCGGCGCCCGGAGACCAGAACCCATGATGATCACGGTCAATCTCCGACCCGGCCAGAAGCGCAAGGCCGCGGGTGGCGGGGCCAAGCAGTTCCTGGATCGGCTGAAGGCCTTCGGGACCCGGGTCAAGGACCCGTTCCTGGTGGGCGCCATCGCCGCGTGCGCGCTGGTGGCGGTGTTCCTCGGCTGGGCCTTCCTCTCGACCAACGCCAAGTTCAACGCCCTGGCCCCGCGGCTCGAGGCCGCGCGGGACGAGCAGAAGCGGTTCGACAACCTGCTCAAGCAGAAGCGCCGGGCCGAGAACATCCGCGATTCCCTGCTGTCCCAGATCGCGACCATCCGCGGCGTGGATGGCGACCGCTACGTCTGGGCCCACGTGCTGGACGAGGTCGCCAAGGCGCTCCCGCCCTACACCTGGCTCACCACCATGGCGGCCCAGCCGGCGCCGGTGGTGGCGGACACCACCGATACCATCGCCCCGCCGATGCGGTTCCGGATCGAGGGGCGCACCATGGACCTGCAGGCCTACACCCGGTTCCTGCGCCAGCTCGAGGCCTCGCCCTGGGTCACCGACGTGACCCCGATGGAGGCCAAGACCATCGTCGAGAAGGAGCGCCCGGTGACCCAGTTCACCATCACGGCGTCCTTCCAGCGGGCGGATTCGGCCTACATCCGCACCGTCCCGCTCAGCCAGTCGGTGAGGTAACCCATGGCTCTCTCCCAGGAACGCCAGGTTCCGATCCTCCTCGCGCTGCTCGCCGTGGTCGTCGGGTACGTCGGCTACTCCGGCACCGGGCTCGACAGCCTCGGGCTGCGCGGGGTGCAGCAGACCAAGGACAGCGTGGTCGCGCGGCAGAAGACGATCGATTCGCTCACCACGCTCACCGACAGCGCCAAGCGGTTGCTCGCCTCGGGCAGCGTCGAGGACCTGCGCCGGCGGCTGGACGGCTATCGCGCCAGCCTCGAGCTGATGCGCCGGCTGGTGCCGGACCGCAACGAGGTGGCGAACCTGATGGACGAGATCTCGACCCGCGCCAAGATCCGCGGGGTGCAGGTGGCCCAGTTCCAGCCGCTCCCGGTGGAGCCGGGGCCCGCGCCGTTCGAGACCTTCAAGTACCAGTACTCCGTGATCGGCCGCTACGACCAGCTGGGCGAGTTCCTCTCGGACGTGGCGAGCCTGCAGCGGATCATCGTGCCGGTGGACCTGACCCTCGGCGTCGCCGACCTGACCCGGGCCAAGGCCCTGGGCGACAGCTCCGGCGCGCTGCTCGAGGCCCGGTTCCAGATCCGCACGTTCGTGAAGACCGGGACTCCGGAGGGACCGACCAGTGGGACCTAACTCGCTCCCCCGGGCCGCGCTCGTCGCGCTGCTCGTCGGCCTCGCCGCCTGCGGCGGGAAGAAGGAAGGGGCCGAGGACGCCACGGCGGTGGACCTCGCCGCCATCCGGGCCAAGCGCGACAGCGTGCGCCGGGCCGTGGTCCAGGATTCCCTGGTCCGCGCCCGCTACCAGACCTGCACCGACTCGGTGAACGCGGCCCTGACCAAGGCCAACAAGGGGAAGAAGCCCAAGCCGCTGCCGGCCGGGATGATCCCGCCGGAAGTGCTCAAGGCCTGCGGCCAGGCCCCGGCGGTCCCGGCCGTGGCCGTCCGGCCCGACTCGGCCAAGGTGGACACCGGCAAGCGCGTCCCGCCGACCACGGCGGCCAAGCCGGACACCGCGAAGGCGCCGGCCACGACCCAGATGGCGGCCAAGCCGGACACCGCCAAGGTCGAGGCCCCGGCCAGGCCGGCCCCCGCGCCCGCCCCGGCGGCGCAGCAGCCGGCCCAGCCCAAGCTGACGCCGCAGCAGCTGCAGGTGATGCGGCAGGATTCCATCCGCCAGGCGCGCGACCGGGCCAAGGCGGACCGCGCCCGGGCGCTGGCCGAGCGGCAGCGGCAGGACTCGGTCGCGAAGGCGCAGCGGGACAGCATCCGCACCGACTCGATCCGGCTGGCCAAGGAGACCGAGGTGCTGCGCGAGACCTTCACCTACGCCGGCGGGGCGCGCGATCCCTTCGCGTCGCTGATCACCGAGGACAAGGTGGGGCCGGAGTTCAACGACCTGCTGCTGGTCGGGGTGTACCTCGACCTCCGCCGGGCGGCGAACAGCGTCGCGGTGCTGCGGGACAAGACGAACCAGAAGCGCTACAAACTGCGGGTCGGCGATCGCCTGGGCCGGCTCAAGGTGGCCCAGATCCGGCAGGCGGACGTGGTCTTCACCGTAGAGGACATCGGATTCGAGCGACAGGAGACGCTGTCGCTGCGCAAGAGGGAGGAGCAGACCCCATGACGTGCAAGACCCTGTTCGCGCTGGGGGCTGCCTGCCTCCTGGCGGCGACCCCGCTCGCGGCCGGCGACACCCGCGGCCCCGCGTCGGAAGTCACCGCGGTGAGCGTCATCCCGACGCCCGGCCATGCCGAGCTCGTCATCGCCGTGAACGGCGACGTCGAGTACCGCGACTTCATCCTGCGTGAGCCGGACCGCCTGGTGCTCGACATCACCGGCGCGACGCTCAAGCCCGGCCAGGCCTACGACGGGATCCAGCGCGGCGGCATCAAGGACGTGCGCTACTCCCAGTTCCGGACCGACGTGGTGCGGGTGGCCATTTATCTCGACGGCCGCCACGACTACCAGGTCCAGAAGACGGGCGACGCCATCCGGGTGAGCTTCGGCGCCGACCGGGCGTTCCTCGCCTGGTCCAGCACCGCCCCGGCCGACCTGACCCCGCCCGAGGCGCCGGTCACCACGGCGCTGCAGCGCGGGCCCGAGGTGTCGCCCGGCCGCGAGGCCGCGCCCATCGCCGGCCCGGCGCCCCGCATCACGGTGACCTGGGACAAGGCCAACATCGGAGACGTGATCGCCGGCTTCGCCGCCTTCAGCGGCCGGACCATCGTCCTGGGCAAGTCGGTCACCGGCGAGGTGACGGCCGAGATCAAGAACCAGCCGTGGACCGAGGCCTTCGCCGCCGTGCTGGCGACGCAGGGGCTGCAGGCGATCGAGCTGTCGGGCGGCATCATCCGGGTGGACAACCCGGCCGCGCTGGCCGCGCTCGACTCCACCGAGCCGCTCACCACCCGCATGATCCCGGTGAACTACGCCAGCGCCGGCCAGCTGCTGCCGAGCGTGAAGTCCATCCTGACCAAGCGCGGGAACGTGGTGTCCGATACCACCACCAACTCGCTGATCGTCACCGAGACCAAGAGCCGCATCGGCGACGTGCAGGACTTCGTCCGCAACCTGGACATCCGCACGCCGCAGATCTCGATCCAGGCCAAGCTGATCTTCGTCAACCGCACCAACATCGAGGCCCTGGGCCTGCAGTACGACTTCGGCGCCGACGACGGACCGTTCTTCAACCAGCTCCGCACGCGGGTCGACCCGGCCACCGGCGACCCCTTCGACCAGAACTCGGTGGTCTTCGGGGGCGAGGGCGTGGGCGCGATCGCGAATGCCGAGGCCATCATCTCGCAGCCGGCGCTGAAGCTCGTCTTCGCCACGATGGTGGGCGGCGGCAAGTTCACCAGCTTCCTGCAGGCGACGCAGTCCCTCGACCTGGCCGACGTCCAGGCGGAGCCGACCATCACCACCGTGGACAACCGCGAGGCCCTCATCAAGGTGGGTGAGGACATCCCGGTCCGTATCATCGACTTCGGCTCGCAGGGCGGCGCGGGCGCCAACCAGCCCAAGGCGACGGTGCAGTTCAAGGAAACCGGCATCCAGCTCAAGGTGACGCCGCACGTCACCAACAACCGCCAGGTGCTCATGCAGATCGAGGCCGAGCGCTCGGCGATCCGGCTCCTGTCGCAGGCCGACCTGGGCTTCACCATCCAGAAGCAGAATGCGAAGAACCAGCTCCTGGTGAACGATGGCGAGACCGCGGTCATCGGCGGCCTGACGGTCACCTCGATCACCGAGAACCGGTCCGGCATCCCGCTGCTCGTCGACCTGCCGCTGGTGGGCAAGCTGTTCGGGTTCAGCCAGACCCAGGAACAGCGTCAGGACCTGATCATCCTCGTCACCCCGCGCGTCGTGGACGACGTGAGCCAGTAAGGCGCCGCGGGCGGGACCGTCTGGAGTGCGAGGCCCGGCCCCCGGCCGGGCCTCGCTATTATTGGGACACCTGAACTCCCGCCCCGGCGGGCCGGGCACCGCGCCCGCGCCCGGCCAGGGCCCGGACCCCGTCACCCGATGCCCCTGCGCTTCCTGACCGCCGGCGAGTCCCACGGGAAGGCCCTCGTCACCATCGTCGAGGGCCTGCCGGCGGGCCTGCCGGTCACCGCGGCCCAGGTAGACCACGACCTCGCGCGGCGGATGATGGGGTACGGGCGCGGCGCACGGATGAAGATCGAGAAGGACCGGATCGAGTGGATCGCCGGCGTGCGCGCCGGGGAGACCCTCGGCTCGCCGGTCGCGATGCAGATCCACAACCGCGACTGGGCCAACTGGGAAGAGATCATGGCCGCCGAGGGGACGCCGGGCGAGGAGCGCCGCCGGCGCCTCAACCGCCCCCGGCCAGGCCACGCCGACCTGGTCGGCGTCATGAAATACGATCGCACCGATGCCCGCGATATCCTGGAGCGCGCCAGCGCCCGGGAAACCGCGGCCCGGGTCGCGGCCGGCGCGCTGGCGCGCCGGCTGCTCGCCGAGTTCGGCGTGGACGTGGGGAGCCACGTGGTGTCGCTGGGGGGCCTCACGGTGCCCGCCCCGGCCGAGCTGCCCTGGCCGCTGGACGAAGCGGCGGATCGCTCCGAGGTCCGGGTGCTGGATCGCTCGGTGGAAGCGCAGATCATCGCCCGCATTGACCAGGCGAAGAAGGACGGCGACACGCTTGGCGGCGAGTGCGAGGTGATCGTGCGCGGGCTGCCGGCGGGTCTCGGCAGCCACGTGCACTGGGACCGCAAGCTGGATGGACGGCTCGCGGGCATCCTCATGTCCATTCCCGCGGTGAAGGCGGTGGAGATCGGCATGGGGTTCGAGGCGGCGCGGCGCCCCGGTTCCGAGGTGCACGACCCGATCGAGGCCACCGCCGTTCCGGGGGAACCGGCGGCGCAGCCGGCGCTCCGCGGCGGCTACCGCCGGGTGGGCAACAATGCCGGCGGGCTGGAAGGGGGCGTCACCACCGGCGAGCCGCTGGTGCTCCGGGTGGGGATGAAGCCGATCGCGACCCTGATGTCGCCGCTCCCGACGGTGGACCTGCGCACCGGGCTGCCGGCCAAGGCCCAGGCGGAGCGCTCGGACGTCACCGCGGTGCCGGCGATGGGGGTGATCGCCGAGGCGCTCACGGCGTGGGTGCTGGCGGACGCGATGCTCGAGAAATTCGGCGGCGACTCGCTGCGCGAGATGCGCCGTAACCATGACGGGTACCTTGCCCAGCTGGCCGCCCGGTGGACCGGGTTGGGGGCGGCGGTGCCGGAGACGGAGGGCGCATGAAACGGCACGTCGTGCTGGTGGGGCTGCCGGGCGCCGGGAAGAGCACGGTGGGACGGCTGGTCGCCGATCGGCTGGGCGGTCCCTTCGTGGACGTGGATGCGCTCATTGTCCGGCGGATGCAGATGCCGGTGTCGCGCATCTTCGCCGAGCATGGCGAACAGGCGTTCCGGAAGCTGGAGGCGGAGGCCACGCTGCAGGCGCTGAAGGGCCCGCCGTCCATCATCGCGCCGGGAGGCGGGTGGGTGGCGCAGCCCGGCGCGCTGGAGGGTGCCAGCGAAGCGGCGTTCCTGGTTTACCTCCGGACGATGGCGCTGACCGCGGCGAAGCGGGCGGGCGCGGAAGGGACCCGGCCGCTGCTGGTGGGGGAGGACCCCGTCGAGAAGATGCGGCAGCTGTTGAAGGAGCGGGAACCCTTCTATATGAAGGCGGCGTGCGAGGTGAAGGCCGACGTGAAATCGGCCACGGCGGTGGCCGACGAAATTGCGCAGCTGGCGCGGGAACGCGCCGGCTGGTGATTCTAAATCGTTGTATCACAATGACTTGGAAATTGCTCTCTTGCGGATCGTAGGGCCAGCGCGTTTTCTTGTCCACCCGCGGCGATGCCGCCGCGACCCATAGAGGCAGGTAAGCTCCCGCGCATGGCGACCACCAAGAAGCCCAAGTCCTCCCCGGCCAAACGGGCCGCCGCGGCCAAGCCGGCCGCCGCCACCAAGGCCAAGCCGAAGGCCCGCGCCGACAAGGCCGCGGACTCCGAGGCCCCCGCACCGAAGAAGCGGGCGGCCCGCGCCACGGCCGCCGAGCCGGTCGGCAACGGGGCCGCGCTGGTGGTCGTGGAGTCGCCCACCAAGGCGAAGAGCATCGGCCGTTACCTCGGCCGGGGCTATGACGTGAAGGCCACGATCGGGCACCTCCGCGACCTGCCCACCCGCAAGCTGGGTGTGGACGTGGACAACGACTTCCAGCCCGAATACGTCACCATCAAGGGCAAGACCCAGACGCTTGCCGACCTCAAGAAGGCGGCGAAGAAGGCCCGCGCCATCTACCTCGCGACCGACCCGGACCGCGAGGGCGAGGCGATCGCGTGGCACGTCGCCGACCAGATGGACACCCAGGCCCCGGTGCACCGGGTGCTGTTCCACGAGATCACCAAGGAGGCGGTGAAGGAGGCGATGGACAAGCCGGGCCGGATCGACGACCGGCTGGTCAACGCCCAGCAGGCCCGCCGCATCCTGGACCGGCTGGTGGGCTACAAGGCGAGCCCCATCCTGTGGCAGAGCATCAAGACCGGCCTCTCCGCCGGCCGGGTGCAGACGGTGGCGCTCCGGCTCATCGTGGAGCGGGAGCGCGCCATCCGCGCGTTCAAGCCGGAAGAGTACTGGACCATCGCCGCCGAGTGCGCCAAGGGCAGCCAGGCCTTCACCGCCGAGCTCAAGAAGGTGGACGGGCACAACCCCGTCCTGCCCAACGAGGCCAGCGCCCGCGCGGTGGTCTCGGACCTCGAGAAGCTGCCCTTCGTCGTCAGCAAGGTCGAGAAGCGCAACCGGCGCAAGCGCCCCGGCGCCCCCTTCACCACCAGCACCCTGCAGCAGGAAGCGGCCAAGAAGCTGGGCTTCTCCGCCCGCCGCACCATGCGCGCGGCGCAGGACCTGTACGAAGGCATCGAGGTGGGCGAGGACGCGCCCGTCGGCCTCATCACCTACATGCGGACCGACTCGGTGCGGGTCTCCGACGCCGCCATCGAAGCGGTGCGGGCCTTCATTGGTGACCAGTACGCCCGGCCCTACCTCCCGGATGCACCCAACACCTACACCTCGCGCGGGGCGCGGGTGCAGGACGCGCACGAGGCGATCCGCCCCACCGACGTGCGGCGCCGCCCGGAGGCGATGGAGAAGTACCTCGAGCCGGACCAGTACCGGCTGTACCAGCTGATCTGGCAGCGCTTCGTGGCGTCGCAGATGAACCCCGCGGTCTACGACATGACCGTGGTGGACTTCGACCTGGGCCGCTACCTGCTCCGCGCCACCGGCTCGGTGATGATCTTCGACGGCTACCACGTGCTCTACACCGAGGGCCGCGAGGCGGAGGAGGGGAAGGGCGTCGAGGACCTCTCGCCCATCCCGCCGCTCGAGGTGGGCGACACGGTGGACGTGAAGCAGGTGGTGCCGAGCCAGCACTTCACCGAGCCGCCGCCCCGGTTCTCCGAGGCCAGCCTGGTGAAGGAGCTGGAGAAGCTGGGCATCGGCCGGCCGTCCACCTACGCCCAGATCATCAGCACCCTTACCGCCCGGGAGTACGTGAAGCTGGAGTCGCGCCGCTTCACCCCGACCGAGCTGGGCGAGACGGTCGAGACGATCATGGTGAGCCAGTTCCCCACGATCTTCAACGTCGAGTTCACCTCCGGCATGGAGGGGGAGCTGGACAAGATCGAGGAGGGGGAGCTGGGCTGGCAGCAGGTGCTGCGCGACTTCTACGGCCCCTTCACCCAGGCCCTCAAGGCGGTGGACCTCTCCGCCATCGTGGCGGAGGCGCACGGCCTCAAGCCCGAGGAGCTGGAGAAGGAGCGCTGCCCCAAGTGCGGCGCCAAGGTGGAGCTGCGCACCGGGCGGTTCGGGCCCTACTTCGCCTGCGTGAACTACAAGCAGACCTGCGACTACGTGAAGTCGCTCAAGAAGCAGCGCGCGCCGGACCGGCCCACCGAGGAGAAGTGCCATCTCTGCGGCGCCGACATGGTCATCAAGACCGGCCGCTTCGGCGAGTTCCTGGCCTGCACCCGCTACCCGGACTGCAAGGGGACCCGCTCGGTGCCGCTGGGGATGAAGTGCCCCAAGTGCGATGTCGGCGACCTGGCCGAGCGCCGCACCAAGCGGGGCAAGTCGTTCTGGGGCTGCATCCGGTATCCCGCCTGTGACTTCTCCACCTGGAACCGGCCGGTGCCGGACACCTGCCCCAGCTGCGGCTGGGTGGGCATGGAGAAGAAGGTCAGCAAGACCGAGGGCGAGACCCGCACCTGCCTCAAGTGCCAGCATCGCATCGTCGTGCTCGACGCCGAGGAGGCCGGCACGGCGTGAGCACCCCGGTGACCGTCGTCGGCGGCGGGCTCGCGGGCTGTGAAGCCGCGTGGGCCGTCGCCGAACGGGGGATCCCGGTGACCCTGTGCGAGATGCGGCCCGCCGTGCCCACCGCGGCGCACCAGACCGGCCGCCTCGCCGAGCTGGTCTGCAGCAACTCCTTCAAGTCCACCGAGACCACCAACGCCCACGGCCTGCTCAAGGCCGAGCTGCGCCGCCTGGGGAGCCTGCTGCTTCAGGCGGCCGACGCCGCGCGGGTGCCCGCCGGCGCCGCGCTTGCCGTGGACCGCACCGTATTCTCCGAGTGGGTCCACGCCCGGGTCGCGGCGCACCCGCGGATCACGGTGGTCACCGGCGAGGTGACCGTGCTGCCGGAGGCCGGGGTGGTGGCCACCGGGCCGCTCACCTCCGAGCGGCTCGCCGCCGCCGTGCTCGAGCGGCTGGGGACGCCGGCAGGGGGCACGGCCGCGCTCGCCTTCTACGATGCGATCGCCCCGATCGTGAGCCGCGAGTCGCTGGACGAAGGGCGGGTCTACGCGCTGTCACGCTACGGCAAGGGCGACGGCGACGACTACCTCAACTGCCCGCTTTCCCGCGAGGCCTACGACGGCTTCATCGCGGCGCTCACCCAGGCCGACCAGTTCAGCGGCCACGGCTTCGACCAAGTGCCGTACTTCGAGGGGTGCCTGCCGGTCGAGGAGATGGCCCGCCGCGGCCCGGAGACGCTGCGCTTTGGCCCGATGAAGCCAGTGGGCCTCCCCGATCCGCGCACCGGCCGCGAGCCCTGGGCGGTGGTGCAGCTCCGGCGCGAGGACCGCGCCGGGCAGATGTGGAACCTGGTCGGCTTCCAGACCCGGCTCCGGATCCCGGAGCAGCAGCGGGTGTTCCGGATGATTCCCGGGCTCGAGGCGGCGGAGTTCCTGCGCTACGGCAGCATCCACCGCAACACCTACCTGAATGCCCCCGGCTGTCTCGGGCCGGCGCTCACCGCGCGGGGCAACGACGCGTTGTTCTTCGCCGGCCAGCTCACCGGCGTCGAGGGGTACACCGAGTCGCTCGGCACCGGGCTGCTGGCCGGGATCAACCTGGCGCGGCGGCTGGCCGGGCGCCCCGCGACGGTGCCGCCGCCCACCACGATGCTGGGCGGGTTGTACCGCTATCTTCGGGAGGCGGATCCGGCCCACTTCCAGCCGATGAACGCCAACTTCGGCCTGCTGGAGCCGCTGGAGGCCCCGAAGGGACGGCGCGGCAAGGACGCGCGCAAGGAGGCACTGGTGGCGCGAGCGCAGGCGGACTTCGACGCCTGGATGGAGGAGCTGGCCTGATGCCGGCGGAGCGCACCGCGCGCCGGCCGGAGGTGCAGGCCTTCCTGGAGCACCTGGAGAAGGAACGCCAGGTCTCGGCCCACACCGTGCGCGCCTATGGGCGCGACCTCGACACCGTCACCGCCTTCCTGGACCGGCACGAAGGCGGCGCCAGGGATTTCGGCGGGGTGGACCGGCTCGGCTTCCGCGGCTTCCTGGGGGAGCTGCAGC
>CAZYIV010000020.1:0-47896 GCA_964647615.1 uncultured Gemmatimonadaceae bacterium
GGGGGGGGGGGGATTATCCCCCCCGGGGCCCCACCGGCCCGGCGGCGGGGGGGCCGGCCCCCCGCGCCGCCGTCCCTCCGGCCTCCGCCCGGGGCTACTCGAGGCGCAGCCGGATGATCCGGCTGGCGTCGATCCGGGCGTTGTAGACCTTCAGGGTCACGATCGCGCCCTTGCCCGCGGTCCGGAGCGCCGACCGCAGGTCGGCCTCGCCGCTGATCGGCTTGCCTTCCACGGCGGTGATGATGTCCGGGCCGCCGCTGCTGTTGACCGGGGCCAGGTTCTCGAAGCTGGGGCCGTTCGGGTCCACGTCGGTGACCAGCGCCCCGTGGACGTCGTTGTCCAGCTCGAACTGCTGTGCCAGCTGCGGGGTGAGGGTGCGCACCGAGATGCCGAGGGTGCTCACGGACACCGACTGGTCAGCCTCGGGCTGCTCCGGCTCGCTGTCGTCGGCGCTGGCCGTCTGCTCCTGGCTGGCCTGCTCCATGAGCCGGACATTGATGGTCTTCCGGCTGCCGCCCTTGCGGGCCACCTCGACCTTGACCATGTCGCCCGGGTGGCGGAAGCCCACCAGCTGCTGCAGCTGGGCCACGTAATCCACCTCCTGCCCGTCCACCGAGACGATCACGTCGCCCTGCTCCAGCCCGGCCCGCTCCGCCGGCGAGTTGACGCCCTGCGGGAAGGCCGCCACCACCACGCCGCGGATATCCTTGAGCCCGACGTACTCGGCGTCGTTCTCGGTGGCATCCCGCACCTCGATGCCCAGCGCGGCGCGCTGCACCTTGCCGGTGGCCACCAGCTGGTTCATCACCACCCGCACCAGGTTGATGGGGATCGCGAAGCCGTAGCCCATGTAGGTGCCGGTCTCGCTGGCGATGGCGCTGTTGATGCCGATCACCTCGCCCCGCACGTTGATCAGCGGGCCGCCCGAGTTGCCGGGGTTGATGGCGGCGTCGGTCTGGATGAAGTCGCTGATGGAGGCGGTCGAGCGCTGCAGCCCGTCCAGCCGCCGGCCTTTCCCGCTGATGATGCCGCTGGTCACCGTGAAGGTGAACGCGTCGCCCAGCGGGTTGCCCACCGCCAGCACCCAGTCGCCGATCCGGGTGTCGTCGCTGTTGCCCAGCGCCGCCGGGGTCAGCCGCGGGGCGTCGATCTTCACCACCGCCACGTCGGTGAGCGGGTCCGAGCCGATGACCTTGGCGGTGAACTCACGCCGGTCGAACAGCCGGACGGTGACCTTGTCCGCCCCCTCGACCACGTGGTTGTTGGTCAGGATGTAGCCGTCCGCAGAGACGATGAAGCCGGAGCCGCTTCCGCCCTGCACCCGGGGCCCGCGCGGAGTGCCGTGGAAGAACTGCTCCATGCCCGGGGGCAGCTTGGGCGCCTTCTCGGTGTGCTGGGCCCGGATGTACACCACGCTGGGCCGCACCCGCTCCGAGACGGCGGCGAACGCATCCGACAGCTCGGTGAGTACCCGCGCCTGCGGGATGGCCGGCGCCTCGGCCGTGTGGATCACCGGCGCCTGGGCCCGCTCCTGCGCCACACCGCGGCTGGGAAGGTCCAGCAGGCCGGCAAACAGCAGCCCGAGCGCGAACGCGAGGGTGACCAGGCTGCCGAACTTGAGCCAGTTGAGGGTACGAACGGACATCGATGTCTCCGCATTCGAGGCTGACGTAAGATAACCTTTCCGTTGATGCCCGGTCCGTGGTCGCCGTCGCAGCACGGGACGGAACGGGCGATGGGAGGCGGGAGGGCGGCCGTCCCGGCCCGCCTCCCGCCTCCCATCTGGTGGCCCTGCGCCGACTTAGGACTTCTTCGAGTCGTCCACGATCTCGTAGTCGGCTTCCACCACGTCCTCCTTCGGGGCCTCGGCCCCGCCGGGCTGGCCGGCGGTCCCGGCGTCACCGCCGGTGCCGCTGCCCTGTGCCGCCTGGTAGAGCGACGCGCCGGCCGCGGAGTAGGCGCCGTTCAGGTCATCCAGCGCCTTGCGGATGAGCTCCGGGTCGCCGGTCTTGAGCGCCCCCTTGGCCCCCTCCACCGCGTTGTCCAGCCGGCCCTTCGCGTCGGCCGACAGCCGGTCCACCCACTCCTTGCTGTCCTTCTCGACCTTGTACACCAGACCGTCGAGCTGGTTGCGGGCCTCGATCTGGTCCCGCCGGTTCTTGTCCTCGGCGGCGTGGGCCTCGGCGCCCTTCACCATCTTGTCGATCTCGGCGTCGGACAGCCCGCTCGAGGACTCGATCCGGATCTTCTGCTCCTTGCCCGTCGCCTTGTCCTTGGCGGAGACGTGCAGGATGCCGTTGGCGTCGATGTCGAAGGTCACCTCGACCTGCGGCATGCCGCGCGGTGCCGGCGGGATCCCGGTGAGCTGGAACTTGCCGATGGTCCGGTTGTCCATGGCCATCTGCCGCTCGCCCTGCAGCACGTGGATCTCGACCGTGGTCTGATTGTCCTCCGCGGTGCTGAACACCTCCGACTTCTTGGTCGGGATGGTGGTGTTCCGCGGGATCAGCACGGTGGTCACGCCGCCCAGGGTCTCGATGCCGAGCGACAGCGGGGTCACGTCGAGCAGCAGGACGTCCTTCACCTCGCCGCCCAGCACGCCGCCCTGGATCGCGGCGCCGATGGCCACCACCTCGTCGGGGTTCACCGACTTGTTCGGCTCCTTGCCGAAGAAGTCCTTCACGATCTGCTGGATCTTCGGGATCCGGGTCGAGCCGCCGACCAGGATGACCTCGTCGATCTCCTTCGGGTCGAGCCCGGCGTCCTTGAGCGCCTGCTGCATCGGCGGCAGGGTGCGCTGCACCAGGTCGTCCACCAGCTGCTCGAACTTGGCCCGGGTCAGCTGCACGTTGAGGTGCTTGGGCCCCGACTGGTCCGCCGTGATGAAGGGCAGGTTGATGTCGGTCTGCTGGGTGCTCGAGAGCTCCATCTTGGCCTTCTCCGCGGCCTCCTTGAGCCGCTGGAGCGCCATCGCGTCCTTGGAGAGGTCGATCCCCTGCTCCCGCTTGAACTCCGCCACCAGCCAGTCGATCAGCCGCTGGTCGAAGTCGTCGCCGCCCAGGTGAGTGTCGCCGTTGGTGCTCTTCACCTCGAAGACACCCTCGGCCAGCTCCAGGATGGAGATGTCATAGGTGCCGCCGCCCAGGTCGAACACGGCGATCTTCTCGTCCTTCTTCTTCTCCAGGCCGTACGCCAGCGCCGCCGCCGTGGGCTCGTTGATGATCCGGAGCACCTCCAGGCCGGCGATCTTGCCGGCGTCCTTGGTGGCCTGCCGCTGGGCGTCATTGAAGTAGGCGGGGACGGTGATGACCGCCTTCTCCACCTTGGTGCCGAGGTAGTCCTCGGCGGTCTGCTTCATCTTCTGCAGGATCATCGCGGAGATCTCGGGCGGGGTGTACTTCTTCCCCGCGATCTCCACCGCCGCGAGGCCGTTCACCCCCGCGTCGATCTTGTAGGGCACCCGGCGGACCTCCTCGGTCACCTCCGGCATCTTCCGCCCCATGAAGCGCTTGATCGAGAAGATGGTCTGCTTGGGGTTGGTCACGGCCTGGCGCTTGGCCACCTGGCCCACCAGCCGCTCCCCGTCCTTCGTGAATGCCACCACCGAGGGGGTGGTCCGCCCGCCCTCCGCATTCGGGATGACGACCGGGTCGCCTCCCTCCATCACCGCCACCACCGAGTTGGTGGTGCCGAGGTCAATGCCAATGATCTTCGAGGCCATGTCGTCTTCCTTTCACCTGCCGTGAGATAGGCCGCTGGCCTTCAAGGCCTTGTGGGCCAACGCGTTCGGCGTCGGCCATGGGCAGGGCAAGTGGCGTACCGAAAAAAGCTGCCGTTTTGGCTGAAAATGGCAGGGCGACGGAGGGGGATCGGGGAGGCTGGCAGGATCCTGGTGGACCCTGCCAGCCGGGCGGAGGCCCTACTTGATGCGGGCGAGCGCGTCCTTGATCCAGCGGCTCTCCGGGAACTGCGCGGAGAGGGCGGTGAGCACGGCGCGGGCGGAGTCCGGCTGGCCGGCCGCCACGTAGATGTCGGAGCGCATCAGGCCGACCCGGACGGCGCTCCGCGGGTCCTCGGCCTTGACCGGGATCTGGTCCAGCGCCGCCAGGGCGCCGGCGTAGTCCTGCCGGTCACGGAACATCGACTCGACGCCCAGCAGCTTCAGGTCCGGGTCGTCGGGGCGCTGGCTGACCAGTTCATCGGTCAGCCGTGCGGCCTCGGCCGGCTGCCCGTCCTTCCGTGCCTGCTTCGCCTGGTAGTACAGCCCCGCCACCAGCAGGTTCTTCACGTCCTCCGGCTTGCCCGAGCGGGTGCCGACGCCACCGGCGTAGCTGTACACCACCTCGCCGCCCAGGTGGCCGGCGCGGTAGATGGCACCGATCCCCGCCAGCCCGACGACCCCCGAGGCGACCAGCAGCCACCTGGCTACCGGCTTCTTCCGCAGCGCGACTGCCCCCACCTCGAGCAGCCCGATCAGCAGGAAGACATTCCGGGCCCACTCCCCCGCCTCCTCGTGCTCGTGCACCGCGTGGCCCGCGCCGGGGATCCGCTCGGCCCACTCGTGCGCCTCCTCGCCGGACTGGGTGGCTGCGACCGAGGCCACCGTGGCCACCAGCAGCAGGACCGTCGCCGAGGAGCGGGTCCATTCCATGAACCCGGTCAGCGACACCAGGCGGAACAGCACGCCGACGATGCCGAGGGCAACGACGAAATGCACGATCTGGGGATGCAGGGTACCGATGTCCGGCATGGCACGCTCGAGGTAGGGGAGGACGGGGCGGCGCGCGGGTCGCCGCCAACTTACCGGCCGCGGCGCCCGTTGTCACCGGCGGGTGGAGCGGAAATATTCCGCCATGCTTCCCATCCGGGACGAGAATCCGACGCTCCGCACGCCTGTGGTGACGTACGCGCTCATCGCGCTGAACGTTGGCGTCTGGCTGCTGGTGCAGGGCATGGGGGCGGAACCGACGCTCACCCGCTCCATCTGTTCCCTGGGCCTCATCCCGGGCGCCTTCCTGGCCCAGCTGTCCGGGGCCGCCCTGCCGCTCGGCAGCGGGCCCATCTGCCCCGCCGGCATTCGTGAGAGCCTGGTGGCGCCGCTCAGCTCGATGTTCCTGCACGGCAGCTGGCTGCACCTCCTCGGCAACATGTGGTTCCTGCATGTCTTCGGGAACAACGTCGAGGATGTCATGGGGCGGGGGCGCTTCCTGCTGTTCTACCTGTTTTCCGGGCTCGCCGCCGCCTCGGCCCAGGTGCTGGCGGGCCCGGGCTCGCTGATCCCGATGGTGGGTGCCTCGGGCGCGATTGGCGGGGTGATGGGCAGCTATGTCTGGCTCTATCCGCGGGCGGGGATCGTCACCTTCGTCTTTCTGGGAATCTTCGCGCGGCTGGTGGTGCTGCCCGCCTTCATCATGCTGGGCTACTGGTTCCTGCTGCAGCTGCTGAGCGGCAGCTTCGCGCCGGCAGAGGGTGGCGGGGTGGCCTTCTGGGCCCACGTCGGGGGGTTCCTGGCGGGCCTCCTGCTCACCCCGCTCTTCCGGGACCGCGAGCTGCTGGCCTCGCATCGCGCCCTGGTGGGAGTCCGCTGATGCTGCCGCCCTGGCTCATCGCCCACGCGCGGCAGCCGCTGGCCGCGCTGGTGGACCACACCCTGCTCCGTCCCGAGGCCACCGAGGAAGAGATCGAGCGCCTTTGCGACGAGGCCGCGGCGCTGGGCTTCGGGGCGGTGTGCGTCAACGGCCAGTGGGTGGGCCGCGCTGCGGCACGGCTGCGCGGCCGCCGCACGGGCGTGGTCTCGGTGGTCGGGTTCCCGCTCGGGGCGTGCGGCCTGGTGGCCAAGGCGGCGGAGACCCGGCTGGTGGTGGCGGACGGCGCCACCGAGGTGGACGTGGTGGTGCCGCTCGGCTCGGTGCGGGGCAGCCGGTGGGACGAGGTGCGGGACGAGTTGCTCGCGGTGGTGGATGCCGCGCGGGGCCGGCCGGTGAAGGTGATCCTGGAGACCGCGGCGCTGGAGCCGCGGCAGATCGAGCTGGCGGCCCGGGTGGCCATCGAGGCCGGCGCCCGGATGCTCAAGACCTCGACCGGCTTCCACCCGGCCGGCGGGGCGACGCTGGAACACGTGGCGCTGCTCCGGCGGGTCGCGGGGACGCAGGTGGGGGTGAAGGCCTCGGGGGGGATCCGCACCGCGGCCGACGCGGTGGCGATGCTCCGCGCGGGGGCGGACCGGATCGGTGCGTCGGCGGCGGCGGGGTGGAGCGGGGTGATCGGGCCGGAGGCGCCCCGGCTGGAATCGCTGCTGGGCTGACGCCCGGGTCAGACCGCCGGCTCGACCAGTACCTCGCGGGCGAGCACCCGCGCCAGCACGTCGGCCTGTTCCTGGGCGCCCCAGCACTCGAGCGAGAGGTCGGCGCCGGCGTAGCGGGGGATGGCCCGGATGGTCAGCCGGGTGGGGCAGAGCTCCACCGCCAGCTTCTCCACGATCGCCGAGTGCCCACGATCGAGCCCCTCCGCGATCCGCAGCATCCCCGCCAGCCGCCGCACCAGCTGCTGGTCCTCCCGGGGGAGGGCCGCGAACTCCTTGTGCTTCTTGCGCGGGCCGCGCCGGCGGTGGTAGCGGCTGACCAGCGCCACCAGCTGCCGCTCGCGGGGCGAGAAGGGCAGCCGGTCGGCGTGCATGATGAGCTGGTAACTGTGCCGGTGGTGCTTGCGGTAGCTCACCAGCTGGCCGACATCGTGCAGCAGCGCGGCGGCCTCGAGCAGGCCGCGGTCCTCGTCCCCGGCGTCGAGCTTGTCACCCAGCAGGTCGAAGAGGTTGAGGGCCAGCAGCCGCACGTGCTCCGCGTGGCGCCGGTCGGTGTGGCAGCGCTCGCCGAACTCGCGGATCAGCCGGAGCGGTTCCACCGCCGCCGGGGCGGCGTCGGCGCCGGCCATGTCCAGCAGCAGCCCCTCCCGCAGCCCGAAGGCGCTCACCTTCACCTCACGCGCCTCGATCCGCTCCAGCACCTCCGCCGTGACGGCGAGGCCGGCCAGGATGATATCGGAGCGGTGGGGCGAGAGGCCCTCCACCTGGCCCCGCTTTTCCGCGCTCATGCTGGTGAGCCAGTCGAGCAGGTGCTCCACCTCGGCGATGGTGACCGAGGCCCCGTGCACCGGGTCGGCGGCGGAGACGCCGCGCCGGGCCGCCGCCATGCGGCCGAGGTTGGTGAACGAGCCGCCCGAGCCGATGAGCGTCGGGGCGGACCAGTCGCGGATCGGCAGCTTGCGCCGGAACTGCCGCCGCAGGTATTCCCGCAGGCGCTTCACCGCCCGGCGGGCGTCGGGCTCGCCGCTCAGGTGCAGTTCGGTCAGGCGCACCGCGCCGAAGGGGAGCGAGAGGCTGTGCTCGATCAGCCCGTCCACCGCGCCGATCAGCTCCAGGCTGCCGCCACCGATGTCGGCCACCACGGTGCGCCCGCCCTCGAGCGGGAAGTGGTAGGCCACGGAGCGGTAGGAGAGCGCGGCCTCGGTGGCGGCGTCGATCAGCCGCAGGTCGAGCCCCACCTCGTCCTTCACCCGCTTGAGGAAGGCCTCCCCGTTGGCCGCCTCGCGCACCGCCGCGGTGGCCACCGCCGCGATCCGGCCGGCGCCGCGGCGCTCGGCCACGCCCATCATGCGGCGCAGCGCCTCCACGGCATTGTCCATGGCAGCGTCGTCCAGCCGCCCGGTGCGGGCCACGCCCGCCGCCAGCCGGGGCTGCTCCTTCACCTCGTCGATGACGGTGATGCCGGAGTTGGGCCCGTACTCGGCCACCAGCAGGCGGACCGAGTTGGAGCCCACGTCGATCGCGGCCAGGCGCTCGCGGCGCTCGGGGAGCGGGACGACGGTCATGCCGCGGGCGGGGTCCGGTGGTGGCCGGCGTCGGGGGCGTCGCCCCGGTCCTCGGCGTGATGCTTGATCGACTTGCCCTCCACCAGGAAGACCACGTCCTCGGCCACGTTGGTGGCCAGGTCGGCGACCCGCTCCAGGTTCCGGCTCACCAGGAAGAGCTCCATCCCCGCGCCGATCATGTGCGGGTCCTCCATCATGTGGGTGAGGAGGATGCGGAACACCGAGCGATGCAGGCTGTCCACCTTGTCGTCGCGGAGGCAGATGGCGCGGGCCTCCTCGGCGTCGCCCCGGATGAAGGCCTCCAGGGCGTCGGAGAGCATGTCCCGGGCGAGCCGTGCCATCTCCACGATCTCGGGCTCCGGGGTGATGGGCCGGGCCTGCGCCAGCCGGGCGGCCGACTGGGCGATGTTCACCGCGTGGTCGCCGACCCGCTCCAGGTCGTTGGCGATCTTGAGCGCGGAGGTGAGCATGCGGAGGTCGCGCGCCATCGGCTGTTGCAGGGCCAGCAGGTTGACGCAGGTCTCCTCGATCTCCATTTCCATGCCGTCGATGGTGCGGTCGTTCTGGATGACGCTCTGGGCCTTGGCTTCGTCCCGCTCGAGGAGGGCCTCCACCGCGAGCCCGAGCGCGGCCTCCGCCTCACCACTCATGGTGAGGAGGCGGACCTTCACGTCGTTCAGCTCGTCGTGGAAGTGCCGGTGCATGTCGATGCTCATCCGAATCTCCCCGTAATGTACGCTTCCGTCCGCTCGTTCGCCGGGGCGGTGAACAGGCGCTCGGTGTCCCCGAACTCCACCAGGTCCCCGCGGTCGAAGAAGGCCGTCCAGTCGCTCACCCGCGCCGCCTGCTGCATGTTGTGGGTGACGATGACGATGGTGTACTCCGCCTTCAGGGTGATGATGAGCTCTTCCACCTTCTGGGTGGCGATCGGGTCGAGCGCGGAACAGGGCTCGTCCATCAGCAGCACGTCGGGCTGGTTGCCCAGCGCCCGCGCGATGCACAGCCGCTGCTGCTGCCCGCCGGAGAGGCTGGTGCCGGGGGCGTCCAGCCGGTCCTTCACCTCGTCCCACAGCGCCGCCTGGCGCAGGCACCGCTCCACCAGGTCGGGGATGTCGCGGCTGGGCACCAGCCGGTTGAGGGTGGGGCCGTAGGCGACGTTGTCGTAGATCGACCGGGGGAAGGGGTTGGGCCGCTGGAACACCATGCCCACCTTCTGCCGCAGCGCCACCAGGTCGGTCCCGGGCGCGAAGATCGAGGTCCCGTGCAGCAGGATCTCGCCCTCGTACTTGTGGGTCGGGATCAGGTCGTGCATCCGGTTGACCGACCGGAGGAACGTGGACTTGCCGCAGCCCGAGGGGCCGATGATCGCGGTCACCCCGCGCGGGGCCACGTCCAGGGTGATCCCCTTGAGCGTGGGGGTGCGGCCGTCGTAGCAGAAGCGGAAGTCCCGGGCGCTCACCGCCGGGGCGGCCCCCGCCGCGGGGCGGGGTGCGCCCGCGGCGCGGGGCGTGAGGGTCGTCCGCAGCAGGGGCAGGGCGGGGGCGGCCGCCGGACTGGGTCCGGGCTGGCCGGGGCGCGCAGGGTTGATGGACATGGCACTCATCCGAAGCGTCCCGTGATGTAGGCTTCCGTGCGGTCCTCGCGCGGAGCGGTGAAGATCTGCCGGGTGGGGCCGGTCTCGACCATGGCCCCCATGTAGAAGAAGGTCGTGGTGTCGCTCACCCGGGCAGCCTGCTGCATGTTGTGCGTCACGATCACGATCGTGAACTCGCGCTTCAGCTCGAACACCAGCTCCTCGATCCGCTGGGTGCCGCCCGGGTCGAGCGAGGCGGTCGGCTCGTCGAGCAGGACCACCTCGGGCCGCGGGGCGATGGTCCGGGCGATGCACAGCCGCTGCTGCTGCCCGCCGGAGAGCGCCACCGCGCTGCTCTTGAGCCGGTCCTTCACCTCGTCCCACAGCGCCGCCTGCCGCAGCGAGCGCTCCACCACCTCGTCCAGCTCGGCCCGCGGGCGGCGCCCGTCGAGCCGCAGCCCCGCGGCCACGTTCTCGTACACCGACATCGTCGGGAACGGGGTCGGCTTCTGGAACACCATGCCGATCCGCCGCCGGAGCTGCATCGGGCTCACCCGCGAGCCGTAGATGTCCTGCCCGTCGAGCAGCACCTTCCCGGTGATCCACCCGCCCTCGGACAGCTCGTGCATCCGGTTGAGGGTCCGGAGGTAGGTGGATTTGCCGCAGCCCGAGGGGCCGATCAGCGCGTTCACCGTGTTGGTCGCGAACCCGAGCGTCACGTCCTTCACCGCGGTGAACTTGCCGTACATCGCGGTCAGGCGGTCGGTGGCCAGCCGCGGCGCCGCGTCAGCCATGGCGGGCGGTCCTTCCCCGCGTGGCCCACCGGGCCAGCAGGCTCAGCAGCAGGACCACCAGGATCAGGACCAGCGCCGCCGCCCAGGCGAACTGGTGCCACTCCTCGTAGGGGCCGGTGGCGTACTGGAACACCGTGAGCGGGAGCGCCGCCATCGGCTGGTTCAGGTTGAGCGAGAAGTACTGGCTGCCGAGCGCCGTGAGCAGCAGCGGCGCGGTCTCGCCCGCCACGCGGGCCACCGACAGCAGGCTGCCGGTCACGATCCCCGGGAGCGCCGTCCGCAGGATGATCGAGACGCTGGTCCGCCAGCGCGGGTAGCCCAGCGCCAGCGCCGCCTCCCGCAGGGAGTGCGGCACCAGCTTCACCAGCTCCTCGGTGGTGCGCATGACCATCGGGATCATGAGCATCGCCAGGGCGCAGCTGCCGGCGAACCCGGAGAAGTGCTTCTGCCGGGCCACGATCAGGGTCCAGGCGAAGACGCCCACCACGATTGACGGGGTGCCGTTCAGCACGTCGGCCACGAAGCGCGAGCCCTTCGCCAGCCGGGTCCCCGGAAATTCCGCCACGTATACCCCGGCCGCCACCCCCACCGGGATGCCGATCACGCTCGCCGCCCCCACGATGAGCAGGGTGCCGACAATCGCGTTGGCCACCCCGCCGCCGGTCTCGCCGGCCGGCACCGGGACCCGGGTGAAGAATGCCAGCGACAGGCTGCCCGCACCCTTGAGCACCAGGTTGAGCAGGATGAAGAACAGCGGCGCCACCGCCACCAGCACGGCCAGCACCATCAGGCCCACCATGAAATTGCTCTGCCACCGCCGGAGCTGCCGCCGGTTCATGCCGTCTTCCCCCCGGAGGGCCCCCGGGCGACGCGCCAGATGAGCAGCCGCGCCAGCGCGTTGACCGTCACCGTCAGCAGAAAGAGCACGAACGCCACGTACGCCAGCGCCGCGAAGTGGATATCCGACGCCGCCTCGGCGAACTCGTTGGCGATCACCGCCGCCATGGTGTAGCCCGGCGCGAACAGCGAGGCCGAGATGTCGTGCCGGTTGCCGATGAGCATTGTCACGGCCATCGTCTCGCCCAGGGCGCGGCCCAGCCCGAGGATCACCGCGCCGATGATGCCGGAGCGGGAGTAGGGCAGGATCGCGGTGATCACCGCCTCCCACCGGGTGGCGCCGAGCGCCAGCGCCGCCTCGCGCTGGCTCCCCGGCACCGCCAGCAGGACCTCCCGCGCCACCGACATGATGAAGGGCATCACCATGATGGCCAGGATGATGCTCGCCGCCAGCATCGAGGGGCCGTAGATCGGGCCCTGGAAGAAGGGCAACCAGCCCAGGGCGCCGCGCAGGAAGGGAAAGACGCTGTGCCGGAGGATCGGGATCAGGACGAAGATGCCCCACAGCCCGTACACCACGCTCGGGATCGCCGCGAGCAGCTCGATCACGAACGCGATCGGCTGCCGGATGGCGTTGGGCGCGAACTCGGTCAGGAAGATCGCCACCCCGAGCGAGAGCGGCACCGCGATCAGCAGCGCCAGGAACGAGGAGAGCAGCGTCCCGAAGATCAGCGGGAAGGCCCCGAACTCCTCCGCCACCGGGTCCCAGGTGCTGTTGGTGACGAACCCGAACCCGAACCGCGTGATCGCCAGGTGGGCGCCGGTGTACAGCTCGTACACCAGGAACAGCATCAGGACCGGAATCGAGACGGCGGCCAGGATCAGCAACCCCTGGAACACCCGGTCACCCAGGCGCGACCCTTCGAGGCTCGCACCCGGCGCCTCGGCCTCGGGCATGGGGGGGGAAGTCATGGCGGGGAGTGTACCGGGCGCGGCTCCCCGCTCGGTCACAAGTATGTAACGGACGGGTCACGACGCCCGGCGCATGGACCAGAAGGGGGCGGCGGGCCCCGATCGGGACCCGCCGCCCCCTCCCGAGCCCCCAGGGGAGCCGGAAACCGCCTACTTCAGGGTCTTGATCCGCGCCTGGATCAGGCCGACCACTTCCTTCGGCAGCGGGGCGTACTGCAGTGTGGACGCCATCGCCTGGGCCTCGGGGGTGATCATCCAGCTCAGGAAGTCATGGAACGCCTTGGCCTTGGCCGCATCCTTCATCTTCGGCCGGACCAGCAGCCAGGTGAACGAGGAGATCGGGTACGCCTCCTTGCCCGGGGCGTTGGTGATCGACACCCGGAAGTCGGTGTTGGCCGAGAACTTGGCGCTCGCCGCCGCGGCCGTCACGCTCTCCAGCGAGGGCTGGATGAAGCTGCCCGCCGCGTTCCGGACCTCGGCGTAGGGGAGCTTGTTGGCCACGGCGTAGATCAGCTCGACGTAGCCCAGGCCGCCCTCGGTCTGCTTCACCTGCTGGGTGACGCCCTCGTTGCCCTTGCCGCCCAGCCCGACCGGCCAGTTCACCGAGGTGGCGCTGCCGACCTTGGTCTTCCACTCCGACGACACCTTGCTCAGGTAGTCGGTGAAGATGTACGAGGTGCCCGACCCGTCCGACCGGTGGACGATGATCACGTCGAGGTCCGGCAGGGCCACGCCCGGGTTGAGGGCCTGGAGCCGCTTGTCGTTCCACTTGGTGATCCGGCCCATGAACAGGTCGACGATGGTCGGCCCGTCGAGCTTGATCTGGGTGTCGCCCAGCGAGGGCAGGTTGTAGGTGACGACCACCGCGCCGAGCACGGTCGGGAGGTGGATCACCTCACCCTGCACCGCGGTCATCTGGTCGTTGCTCATCGGGCCGTCGCTGGCCCCGAAGTCCACGGTCCCCTCGGTGTACTGCCGGATGCCCGCGCCCGAGCCGACCGACTGGTAGTTCACCTGCACCCCGGTCTTCTGGTGGTAGGCGTCGAACCACTTGGTGTAGATCGGGTTCGGGAAGGTGGCCCCGGCCCCGGTCAGGGCCACCTGGGCCGCGACGGGGGAGACGGCGGCCATCAGTCCGAGGCCGGCGATCGTGGCGAGCTGCATTACGCGCCGCATGGAGAATCGCTCCTGCAAGGGTTCGAAGGGTGGATCAGTAGGTGATCTGGCCGTGGAGATAGGCCGTCGACCGGGTGGCGTTGAAGCTGTTCGGGTAGTTGCCGCCCTGCCGGCTCACGTTGTCGATGTCCGCCAGCAGCCGCAGGTGGTCGTGCAGCTGGTAGGCGACGCCGCCGATGATCCGGGTGGTGCGGTCGTTGGTCGCCGAGCTGCGGGTATCCGGGTCGGTGATGTCCACCCGGCCGATGACCGACCACTTGGTGTTGGGGAAGGCGTACACCCCATAGGCACTCATCACCCGGCCGCTGCGCGAGGCAACGGGGGTGATGGTCCCGTTCCCGGTCACGCTGTCCTTGGTCGCGGCGTACTCCGCGGCCAGGGTGACCTGCTTCGACTTGTAGGACAGCATGCCGAGGAACCGCTGCCGCTGGCCGCCGGTGGTCGGCTTGCCGTACTGCGCGTAGCCGGTGAGCCGCAGGCCGCCCACCTTCCCGGGCAGGTCGGTGTTCATCAGCTTGTACGACACCCGGCCCATGATGTCCTTGCGCTGGTCGCCCGGGGCACCGCTGTAGTTCTCGCCGTTCACCACCGCCACCTGGAAGTTCAGCTTCTCGTAGCCGAACATGCCGTCCACGCCGGCGCCGAAGTCGGATGAGGAGACGTACCCGCCGCGCTCCATCGCCATGTTGCCCTGCATGCGGTAGTCCCACAGCGCCTCTTCCCAGTCCAGCAGGGAGGTGTGGAGCAGGCCCAGCTTGTAGGTGAGGTGGCTGTTCTCGGGAGTCCAGGCCGCGTACGCGTACTTGAGCCGGAACGAGAGCTGGCTGGCCGCCGCCTTGCGCCCGTCAATGTCCATGGTCACGCGGGTGGTCAGCCCCCCCGAGAACTTGGCAATGGCGTTCACATAGGCCCGGGTCACGTCGAAGTTGTTCTGGTGACCGGACGGGCTCAGGCTCGAGTCCGAGTGCAGTTGATAGGCGTACTGCAGGTAGCCCACCCCGCTGACCGACAGGCTCGGGGACTGGGCCCGGGCGCCGCTCGCCATGGCCGACAGGGCCAGCATCACCATCCCGCAGGTCACACCCCAGCGCGAATTCATACGAACCAGCTCCGTGAAGAAGGTTCGCTCCCGGCGGCCCCCTCCCGCAGCCCCGTGAGCGCGCGAGAACAAAGGCCGTGACAGGTAACGGATCACGCGGGGATCTGTAACGGAGCTGTAACTCGACCCGGAAACGGTCTGTTCAGCGGTCACTCGGCGCCCCTTCGGCGAACGGATCCCTGAACAGCGCATCCTCGGAGCTCAGCAGCAGTGCCGGGACGCTGGCGCCACCATCCGAAGCGCCCTGGGGGCCGCCGGACGGGGGCTGGGAGACCACCGGGAGGGGGGCCGGGGCGCGCCGATCGGAGTGGGAAGCGGCGCTCACGCCGGTATCGCCTCACGGACGAAGGCCTCGTGCAGCACCCGGCCTTCGTACTGCTCAGGGATCGGCACGCCCAGCGCCCAGAGGACGGTGGCCGGGATGTCGAGCAGGCTTGCCGGCTCGGCGGAGATCGCCGGCCCGGCCACCGCTTCGCCCAGGAGATAGAGAGGAATGCGGTCGTTCACCGGGTGGGGGTGGTCGTGGTCGTGGGACAGCACCCCGCCGCCGCCGTGGTCCGCGGTGACCAGCACCAGGCACTCCGGATCGGCCAGCAACGGCGCCAGCGCGGGCAGCCCCTGGTCCACCGCGCCCGCGGCCTCGAGGTACGGAGTCGACATCCAGCCCCAGGCATGCCCGGCGATGTCGGTATCGTTGACGTAGGCCACCACGCAGTGCCGGCCCGCGGCGCTCGCGGTATGCTCCGCCGCCTGGCGGAGCACCGCCGCCGGTGCCGAGGCGCCACCCGCCAGCCGGGTCACGCCCCCCAGCCGGAGCAGCGCTCCGGCCATCCAGCGGGGGGCGCCTCCGAGCACCGGGGCAAAGATGGAAGTGGCCACGCCGGCCCGGCGCAGCTCGATCGGCAGCGGCGCCAGCCCGCCGATCCGTCCCAGCCGCGTAAGGCTGGGATGATCCACGCCGTGGCGGGCCGGGGAGACACCGGTCGCCAGGGAGGTGAGGGCCGCCACCGTGACGCTGGGGCGGATGGTGCAGGCGGTCCCCGCGGCCCATCCCGCCGCGCCCAGCCGGGACAGCACCGGCATCGAGGCGGGGGTGATGGCATCCGGCCGCAGTCCATCGATGATCACCAGCAGCACCTTCCGGAATCGTTCGGTCACCTCGGCTCCGACACTGGTATGAGTTGCCCGAAGCTGCGCGGACGATGTCACCATCCGGTCCCGCGGATGTCGCGGCCGGGGAACGACATCCCGCGGCGTGTCGCGCAATCGTGACCGGGGCGTCGCCCGGCCGCGACCATCGTTCGAGACCATTCGCGCATGCGCATCCTCTATTGCACGGACACCTTCCTGCCGGAGGTGAACGGGGTCACGACCGTGCTCGCCACCATGCGGGACGGCCTGCAGCGCCGCGGCCACGACGTGATGGTCGTGGCCCCCCGCTACCTCACCAGTACCGCGGACGAACGGCTGGTGCACCGGCTGGCCTCGGTGCCCTGTCCCGGCTACCGGCAGGTGCGCCTCTCCTGGCCGTGGGGCCGGGGCCTCTGGCGGGTGCTGGGCGACTTCCAGCCCGACCTGGTGCACGTGGTGACGGAAGGCCCGATCGGGAGCTACGGCCGGAACTGGGCCCGGCGCCGCGGCCTGCCGGTGGTGTCCTCGTTCCATACCGACTTCCCCCGCTACGCCGAGCGCTACCTCGGCCGCTACGCGGTGGGGCCCACCCGCGCCTGGCTGCGCTGGTTCCACCGTGCCGCGGCCTTCACCCAGACGCCGAGCGAGGCCACCCGGGACGAGCTCGAGACCCTGGGCGTGCCCCAGCCCGTGGTGTGGGGCCGGGGCGTGGACACCGCATGGTTCCGCCCCGAGCGGCGCATCCGCCCGCTCGGGGCGCGTCCGGTGGAGGTGTTGCACGTGGGGCGGCTGGCGGTGGAGAAGGACGTCGAGACCGTGGTCGGGGTGTTCCGCGCCACACGCGAGCAGCTGGGCGACGCCGCCACCTTCACCGTGGCGGGCGACGGCCCCGAGGCGGCGGCGGTGCGCACCGCGCTCCCCTTCGCGCGGCACCTCGGCTTCCTCGACCGCGAGACCCTGGCCCGGCTCTACGCCGACGCGGACATCTTCCTCTTCCCCTCGCCCACGGAGACCTGCGGCCTGGTGGCGCTGGAGGCGATGGCCTCCGGCGTGCCGGTGATCGGCGCCGACGCCGGCGGGATCCCCGGAAACGTCCGGGAGGGCCTCACCGGCTTCCTCTTGCCACCGGGCGACGCGGCCGGGTTCACCCGGCGGATCGTGGAACTGGTGGACGACGTGCCCCAGCGTCTCGCCATGCGGGAGGCCGCACGGGCGTTCGCCATCGGGCGGGATTGGGGCCGGGAGCTGGACCAGCTGGAGGCGGATTACGCGATGCTCAGGTGGGCGAGCAGCGCCGCCCCGGCGCCGAGCGCCTGGCCCACGACCACGTCCGTGGCGTAGTGCACCCGCAGGTAGACCCGCGAGCACCCCACCACCAGCGCGAGCAGCAGCAGCGGCAGCCCCGTCACCGGGGTGGCCAGCGTCACGCCGAGCGCGAGGGCCATCGCCGCCGCGGCGTGTCCGGAGGGGAACGAGTAGTGGTCGGGGAGGTCCGCGAGTGCGATCAGGCCCGGGAGGCCCACGGAGGGGCGTGGTCGTACCACGGTGCGCTTGAGCGCCTGCACAGCCAGGTGGGACAGCAGGTTGGCCATGCCGGTTACCAGGCCGAGCCGCCGGGTGCCCGGGAAGCCGAGGAGCAGGAGGGAGGCGCTGATGGTGGCGGTTGCCCCACCCAGGTGGGTCACCACCCGGAGGGTGCGATCCAGCCAGTCAGGCGCGTCGCGCTGGGCGAGCGCCGAGACCAGGCGCTGATCGTGCACCGTCAACCGTGACAGCATCCCTCGCAGGCGGGCCTCCTCGTGCCGTTACCGGGAAGGATCGCCGCGCGCCGTCACGGGGGCGCGGCCCGGCCGTCACGATCCCGTCTCGCTCCCGTCCGGAAACCAGGCACGGATGGTGGTGCCGCGGCCCAGCTCGCTCTCGGCGCCGACCTCGCCATCGTGGGCCTCGACCAGGTGCTTCACGATCGCGAGGCCCAGACCGGTGCCGCCGTCGTCCCGGGCCCGGGCCGGGTCGGCGCGGTAGAACCGCTCGAAGATCCGCGGCAGGTGGTCCGCCGGGATGCCCGCTCCGGTGTCACGCACCTCCACCTGCACCCCGCCGTCCTTCCGCCGCGCCCGGAACCCGATCCGGCCGCCGGCCGGCGTGTGCCGGATCGCGTTGTCGAACAGGTTGCTCAGCACCTGCCGGATCGCGGTGGGGTCCACCCGGAAGTTCGCTGCCTCCGGCGCCACCTCGGCGGTGAAGCCGAGCTGCCGGGCCTCGGGACGGTCGGCGAGGAGCGTCCAGCACTCGCGGGCCACCGGGCCGATGTCCACCGGCTCGGGGGCGGGGCGCCAGCCGCCGGACTCGATGCGGGAGAGATCCAGCAGCCCGTCCACCAGCCGCTGCATCCGCCGGGCGTTGTTGTGGATCACGCCCAGGAACCGCCGCGTGGTCTCGGCGTCGGGCGGGTCCTGCACCAGGGTTTCGGAGTAGCCCGAGATCGAGGTGAGCGGGGTCTTGAGCTCGTGGGACACGTTGGCGACGAAGTCGCGGCGGACGGTCTCCAGCCGGCGCAGGTCGGTGACGTCGTGCATCACCAGCAGCGCCCCGCCGGAGGGGAGCGGGCGTCCCGAGAGCAGCACCACCTGCCCGTCGAGCTCCAGCTCGCGGCCCTCGACCACCTGCCCGCTGAGCACCGTGTCCACCACCTCGCGCGGCGGCTTGGCCCGGAACAGCTGGGGCAGGGTGGGGAGCGGGTCGCCCGGTTCGTAGCCGAGCAGCCGCCGGGCGGCGGCGTTGGCCGTGACGATGCGGCCCCGCGGGTCGGCGGCGATCACGCCCTCGACCATCGCCTCCACCAGCGCCGCGCTCTCGGCCCGCTCCCGCCGGAGGTCGGCGAAGCGGTCGTCCAGCTGCTGGTGCATCTCGCGCAGCGCGCGCACCAGCTCGTCGATGTCGGGCACGCCGGAGCGGGGGAAGCGCGGCGGCGCGCCCTGGGCGATGGACCGTGCCGCCTGGGAGATGGTGGTGAGCGGCCGGGCGATCGACCGGCCGGCGAAGAACGCCAGCCCCGCGCCGATGAGCAGCGCCACCAGCGCCGCGCCCAGGAATGCCCGGTGCACGTGGTTCACGATGTTGTCGGTGGCGACCAGCGGCGCCGCCACCCGCACCACGGCGGGGCCCCCCGGCAGCGCCACGTAGAGCAGCGGCCGGTTGATCGTGGCGCTCACCCGCCGGTCGCTCCCCACCCGGCCCTCCAGCGCCGCGCGCACCTCGGGCCGGGAGCCGTGGTTCTCGATGTGGGGCACGTTCTCCGGCGGCTCGTCGGTCTCCGCCACCACCCGGCCGGTGGAGTCGATGAGCGTGATCCGGAGTCCGGTCTCCGCGCCGAGCTGGCGGACGGCATGGGGCCAGGCGGTGGAGTCGCGCGGCAGCAGCCGCGCGATCAGCCGCGCCTCCCGCTCCAGCGTCAGCCGGGTCGCGTGCTCGAGGTCGCCCCGCAGGGCGTAGTCCGCGCCGATCACGTGCACCGCGATCGCCACGACGATCACCAGGATCGTCCCCCAGACCAGCCGGGCGGCGAAGCTCATGCGCGGCGGGTGCTCCGTTCCGGTCCGCGGAAGCGATAGCCGAAGCCGCGCACCGTCTCGATCAGGTCGCCGGCGGGTCCCAGCTTGCTGCGCAGCCGCTGGACGTGCATGTCCACGGTGCGGGTCTGGATGTCGGGCTGCGCCTCCCACACCGTCTCCAGCAGCTGCGGGCGGGTCTGCACCCGGCCGCGGCGTTCCACCAGCGTGAGCAGCAGCTTGTACTCGGTCGCGGTGAGGTCGATCTCGCTCCCCTCCACCGCCACCTTGTGCGCCGAGCGATCGATCGCGATCGGCCCGGCGGCGAGGGTCGAGCCGCCGGACACCGAGGGCGCCGCCAGCCGCCGGAGCAGCGCGTTCACCCGCAGCGCCAGCTCCGCGGGGGAGAAGGGCTTGGTCAGGTAGTCGTCGGCCCCGAGCGAGAGCCCCCGGATCCGGTCCGGCTCCTCCCGCCGCGCGGTGAGCAGGATGACCCCGACATCCCGGGTCTCCTCCCGCCGCCGCAACTCCGCCAGGACGTCGTACCCCGACGCCCCCGGCAGCATCACGTCTAGGATCACGATGTCGGGCCGCTCCTCCCGTGCCGCCTTCAGGGCGTCGGGCCCGTTGGCGGCGGTGGACACCCGGTAACCGGCCTTCGCCAGGTGGTAGGCGACGAGCGCCGTGATGTCCGGCTCGTCATCCACGACGAGGATGCGATGACTCATGCGGGCCTCTCCTCCGCGGGGCTCATGGTGCGCGTGCGCGCGTGTTGCCGGCTCCGTTCCACTGCCTGTTCCCGTTCGGCCAGGTACACCGCGTCCGCCTGGCTCGCCTCCAGCGCCACCGCCAGCACCCGGCCCAGCGGCTCGGGCGGGCGCCGGAGGCGGTACAGGACGAACTGGGCGATCGGGGTGTCCCGCACCAGCCCCAGTTCCCGCAGCACCCGGAGGTGCCGTGAGACCGTAGGCTGGGGCACGCCCAGCAGCGCCACCAGGTCCGACACGAACAGCGGCGCGGCCTGCAGGCAGTTGAGGATCCGGAGCCGGGTGGGCTCCCCCAGAGCCTGCAGCAGGTCCGCAAGGGAAAGTGAATACGGCATATTCGCCAAAACGAATACACAGGCGGACCCCTGAAGGCAAGCGGCCAGTGACCGGGCGCATTGCGCCCGCCGGACGCTCCCTCGGATATTCCGGCATGCTTCCAACCCTTATGTTGGCCGCCGCCATGGGCTTGGCCCAGCCGGCCGACACCGTGCGGCTGGTGGTGGTCGCCACCGCCGACCTGCACGGCTACGCCACCGGGTGGGACTACCTCCGCAATCAGCCGTGGCCCGGCGGCCTCACGCGGGTCGCGACGGTGGTGGACTCCCTGCGGGAGCGCTATCCCGGCCAGGTGCTGGTGCTGGATGCGGGGGACGCGCTGCAGGGGAGCCCGCTCGCCGCCTACTTCGGCCGCGATGCCACGCGCGATCCCGCGCCGGTGATCGACGCGATGAACACCATCGGCTACGACGTCGCGACACCGGGCGATCACGACTTCGACTTCGGGCGCGACGCGCTGGGCCGGGCCTTCGCCGGCTCCACGTTCTCCTGGGTCTCCGCCAACCTCTTCGCCCTCCCCTGGGACACCCTCGCGCTGCGGCCCTACGTGGTCCTCACCCGCAACGGCCTCCGGGTGGCGGTCACCGGCTTCACCACCCCGGCCGCGATGGTGCGCAACCGCGCGGTGCTCGCCGGCCGCTGGCGGGTGGCCCGCATCGGGCCGTCGAGCGAGCCGATCCTGCGCGAGGCGCGCAAGGACGCGGACGTGGTGATCGCGCTGGCGCACAGCGGCCTGGACGGCTGGTCCTCCTACGACACCACCGGCATCGGGGCCGAGCACGCCGCGGCGCGCCTGGCCGCCGGCGCGGCCCGGCCCGACCTGGTCGTCGCCGGGCACGCCCACGTGGAGATCGGCGACTCGGTGCTCAACGGGGTGCACTTCGTCGAGCCCCGGCCCGAGGGCCGGTCGCTCGCGGTGGTGTACCTCTCGCTGGTGCCCGAGGGACAGCGCTTCCGCCTGGTCCGGGTGCGGGCCGAGCGGGTGCCGCTGGAACAGGTGCCGGTCTCGGCCCGCGTGGCGCGCCGGCTGGAGGAGCCGCACCACGTGATGCTGGGCTGGAGTACCACGGTGCTGGGCGAGGCCGACCAGCGGCTCACCCTTGCGGCCGCCCGGGTCGAGGACACGCCGCTGCTCCGCTACCTGCACGGGCTGCAGCAGCGGGTGACCGGCGCGACGCTCTCGCTGGTGCCGGCCTTCGACCTCCGCGCCGGGCTGGAGCGGGGCGAGATCACCGAGGCGGAGGTGTTCGCGCTGTATCCGGAGGAGTACACCCTGCGCGCGGTGAAGGTGGACGGCGCCACGCTGCGGGCGGTGCTGGAGCGGGCGGCCCGGTACTTCTACGTGGACTCGGCCGAGGCGGTGTTCACCAACCGCTACGTGCCGGGGGCGGAGTTCACCCTGCTCGGCGGGGCCCGCTGGATCCTCGACCTGAGCCGGCCGCCGGGAGAGCGCATCACCCAGCTGGAGGTCGGCGGCCGCCCGCTGGGGGACGCCGACAGCGTGACGGTCGCGCTGAGCAGCTACCAGGCCAATGGGGGCGGGACCGTGGCCGCGCTGGCCGGGGCGCCGGTGGTCTACGACAAGGGCGAGCGGATCCGGGACCTGATCGCGGCGGACCTGCGCCGGCGGCAGGTGCTCCGTGCTGCCACCTTTGCCGGCACCGACTGGTCGCTGGCCCCCGAACCCCTGGCGGCCCGGGCCCGGGCCCGCTTCGTGCGCGACGCCGCCGCACCGGCCCCCGCGGCCCCGGTGGACGACCTGGTCCTCCCCGCCACTCCCACCCGGGCGGAACTGGCCCGTCGTGACTCGGTGGCCCGGGAACGGGAACGGGTGGACTCGATCGCGCGGCACGTGGAAGCCACCCTCCGCCTCCCGGCGGACGCCGGCGCCGATGGCGGCCTCGCGCGGCTGGTGGCGGAGGCCTACCGTAATGCCCTCCGGGCGGACGTGGCGGTGGTGAGCGGCGCGGAACTCACCGGGCCGCTGCCGGCGGGTCCGCTCACCGCCACCCGGATCCTCGGCGCCGTGGTGCCGCAGCCGGTGCTCGCCGTGGAACTGACGGGCGAGGAGCTGGCGGGGTTGCTGGAGCATGTCGTGGCCGATTCCGGCCCCTGCTGCGCCGTGGCCGGGATCGGGGCCCGGTACGACCTCCGCCGGAAGCCGTTCAGCCGGGTGCGCGACGTGCGCCTGGCCAATGGCCGCGCCCCCGACCGCAAGCGGCGCTACCGCGTCGCCTTCAGCGGCGCGCTGGTGGGGCAGGACAGTACCTTTGCGCTGGGGGGCAGCGACTGCACCGCCGACGGGGCCTGCCGCGAACCGGGCCGGCTCGATCGCTGGACCGTCACCCGCGCCGACCAGCCCAGCCCCCGGATCCTGCTGGAGTACCTGCGCCTGCTGCCGCAGCCCATCCGGCCACCCCTCGAATCCCGGCTGCAACCGGTCCGCTGATGCCTCCTGCGCTGCGCATCTTCGTCAACGAACGTCCCTTCTCCGTCCCCGCGGGGGCCACCGTGGCCGACGCCGTGCGGCTGGCGGAGCCGGCCCTCCTCCCGCTGCTGGCCGAGGGAGGTGCCCTGGTCACTGATGCGCGGGGCCTCGAGGTCCCGCTCGACGCGCCCCTCACCGGCGGCGCGATCCTCCGGGCGCAGCGCGCCAGCCGCCGGGGCTGAGCGGCCCCCGCATGGCGCCGGCCGGCCGCTTCGTCCGCCTGCCCAAGGCCGAACTCCACGTCCACCTCGACGGGTCGCTGCGCCCGGCGACGCTCGCGGCCCTCGCCGACGAGGCCGGCGCGCCCCTGCCCACCCGTGACCCCGCCGCCCTGCGCGCCCACATGCGGGTCGAGGACGCGCGGGACCTGGCCCAGTATCTCGAGCGCTTCGCCCTGACGGTGCAGGTGCTGCAGGCCCCTGCCGCGATCGAGCGGGTGGCGTACGAGATGGTGCTGGACGCGGCGGCCGACGGGGTGCGCTACCTCGAGGTGCGCTACTGCCCCGCGCTCAGCCTGCCCGGCGGCCTCACGCTGGACGAGGTGCTCGCCGCCGAGGCGCGCGGCCTCCGGCGCGGCGCGGCGGAGACCGGGGTGCGCACCGGGATCATCAACTGCACCCTGCGCCACCTGGACCCGGAGTTGAGCGACGCCATCGCCGAGGCCTCGGTGCGGAACCGCCACCTTGGTGTGGTCGGGTTCGACATCGCGGGCGGCGAGGCCACCCATCCCGCGGGCCCGCATGCGCGGGCCTTCGAGATCGCGGCGCGCGGCGGGCTCGGGGTCACGGTCCACGCCGGCGAGGCCGCGGGGGCCTCGTCCCTCGCGGAGGCGCTGTTCGACTGCCGCGCCGACCGGATCGGTCACGGGACCCGCCTGTTCGAGGACCGCGTGCTGGCCGACTACGTGCGCGACCGCCGCATCCCGGTCGAGGTGTGCCTCACCTCCAACCGGCAGACCCGGGCGGTGACCTCCCTCGATGCGCACCCGCTCCGGCGGCTGCTCGACGAGGGCTTCGTCACCTGCCTCTGCTCCGACAACTGGCTGATGAGCGACACCAACCTCTCGTCCGAATTCGCCCTGGCCGCCGCGACCTTCGCGCTCACCCCCGCCGAGGTCCGGCGGCTGGTGTTCGACAGCGTGGACGCCGCCTTCCTGCCGCTGCCCGAGCGGCGTGCCCTCGCCGCCGAGGTGGCGGCCGCCCTCGAGGGCTGGGCATGAGCGCGCTGCTCCTGCTGCAGACCGCCGCCGACCGCATGGCCGAGCTGCGCCAGGGACTCGACCTGCCGCTGGCGGACCGGCTGATGGGCCTGGTGGGGCTGGCCGCGATGGTGGGCATCGCCTGCCTGCTCTCCGCCGAGCGCCGGCGGATCAACTGGCGGCTGGTGCTGGCCGGCGTCGCGCTGCAGCTCCTGGTCGGCGTGATCGTGCTCAAGACCGGCGCCGGCCGCGCCGTCATCGACGTGGCCGGCGAGGGCTTCAACCGGCTGATCGGCTACACCCGGGAAGGCTCGCGCCTGGTCTTCGGCGACCTCGTGGACCAGCCGGCCTACTTCGCGTTCAGCGTGCTGCCCTCGATCATCTTCTTCTCCTCCCTGATGTCGGTGCTCTACCACCTCGGCGTGATGCAGCTGGTGGTGCGCGGCTTCGCCTGGGTGATGCAGCGGACGCTGCGCACCTCCGGCGCGGAGACCCTCTCCGCCTCGGGCAACATCTTCCTGGGGCTGGTCGAGGCGCCGCTGCTGGTGAAGCCCTACGTGGCCACGTTCACGGCGTCGGAGCTGTTCGCGGTGCTGGTGGGCGGGTTCGCCACCGCGGCTGGCGGGGTGATGGCGGCGTACATCGGGATGCTCTCCGGCATCCTGCCCAACATCGCCGGGCACCTGCTGGCGGGGAGCGTGATGAACGCCCCCGCCGGGCTGTACCTCGCGAAGATCCTGCAGCCGGAGGTGGCGGAGCCCGCCACTCGCGACGTGCGCCGGGTCGAGCTGCGGAAGGTGGACGCCAACGTGATCGAGGCCGCCGCCTCGGGCGCGATCCAGGGTGGGCAGCTCGCGTTCAACGTCGGTGCGCTGCTCATCGCCTTCATCGCCCTGGTGGCACTGGTGAACGCGATCCTCGGCTGGGGTGGCGGGCTGCTCGGGCTCCCGGGGCTGAGCCTGCAGGGGCTGCTGGGTCAGGTGCTCCGCCCGGTGGCCTGGCTGCTGGGCGTGCCGTGGCAGGACACCGCCTATGTGGGCGGGATGATCGGGCTCAAGACGGTGCTCAATGACTTCGTCGCCTTTGCCACGTTCGCCAAGGACCTGGGCGGCAACGTCACCCTGGCGCCGCGGAGCGCGCTGATCCTCACCTACGCGCTGATCGGGTTCGCCAACCTCGGGTCGATCGCCATCGCGATCGGCGGCATCGGGGGGATGGCACCGGAGCGGCGCGGCGAGATCGCGCGGTTCGGCCTGCGCGCCATGCTCGGCGGCACCCTCGCCGCACTCACCTCGGCGGCGATCGCCGGCATGCTCGCCTGATGGATCCGGTTGCCGCGGCGGGGGCGGCCGTCGGCGCGTGGCTCGCGGGGCGGCGCCCGGAGGTCGCGATCGTCCTGGGGTCCGGCCTGGGGCGGCTGGGGGAAGAACTCGAGGACGCCATCCGGCTGCCGTACGACCGGATCCCCGGATTCCCGGCGGTGGGGGTCGCGGGGCACGCCGGCGAACTCCGGTGCGGCACGCTGGCGGGGCGCACCGTGTTGTGTCAGGCGGGCCGGTTCCACGGCTACGAGGGGCACCCGCCCGCGACCCTCGCGCTGCCGGTGCGGGTCGGCGCGGCGGCGGGCGTCCGGGCGGTCATCCTGACCAATGCGGCCGGGGGGCTGCGCCCGTCGCTCCCGCCCGGCAGCCTCATGCTGCTGGCCGACCAGCTCAACCTGACGTTCCGCAATCCGCTGATCGGCCCGGTGCGGAGCGGAGAGGCGCGCTTCCCCGACATGTCCGCGCCGTTCGACCCCCGGCTCGCGGCCATCGCCCGGGAGGTCGCGCGCCACGAAGGGATCCCGCTGGGGGAGGGCGTCTATGCCGGCGTGCTGGGCCCCAGCTACGAGACCCCGGCCGAGATCCGGATGCTGGCCCGGCTGGGGGCCGATGCAGTGGGCATGTCCACCGTGCCGGAGGTCGTCGCCGCCCGGGCGGCGGGGCTCGCGGTGCTGGCGGTGAGCGTGGTGACCAACTGGGCCGCCGGGCTGAGCCCGGCGCCGCTGGATCACGCCGAGGTGATGGCGGCGGGCGCCGCGGCCGGGGAGCGGCTGGGACGGCTGGTGCGGGGTGTGGTGGCGCGGGCCTGAGGGTTCAGTCCGGCGGCGGCGCGGGGACCCGGTGTCCCAGGGGGCCGTGACCCCGGCCCAGGCCCGGCGCCGCGAGGATGGCGCGGTGCACGTACTCCAGCCCGTCGGCCACGGCGCGCTCCAGCGGGCGGCCCAGGGCGAGCCCGGCCGTGATGGCGGCGGAGAGGGTGCAGCCGGTGCCGTGGGTGGAGCTGGTCGGCACCCGGTCGCGGGGGAAGTGCCGGCTCCCGGCGGGCGTGACCAGCACGTCCGTCAGGCGGTCGCCGGCGAGGTGGCCCCCCTTCACCAGGGCGGCGCGGGCACCGAGCGCCAGCAGCGCCTTGCCCGCCAGCTCCATGTCGGCCACCCCGGTGACGGCCCGTCCGGTCAGCAGCGCGGCCTCCTCCAGGTTGGGGGTGACCAGCGCCGCGAGCGGCAGCAGCTCGGAGCGGACCAGCGCCTCCGCGGCCGGGGCCAGCAGCCGGTCGCCGGAAGTGGCGACCATCACGGGGTCGAGGACATACTGTCCCCACCCGCGGGCCCGGAGGGCCGCCGCCACCAGCCGTACCAGCGGCGCGGTCGCCAGCATCCCGGTCTTCACCGCGGCCGGGGGCAGGTCCTCGGCGAGGGCGTCCAGCTGGGCGGTCACGTGGGGGAGCGGCACCGGGTGCACGTCGCGCACGCCCTGGGTATTCTGCGCCGTCAGCGCCACGATCACGCTGGTGCCGTGCACGCCGAACTGGTGGAAGGTCTTGAGGTCGGCCTGGATCCCGGCGCCGCCGCCGGAATCCGAGCCCGCAATCGTCAGTGCGATCTGCATCGGGAGGCCTGGGAACGCGTGTCGCTGATCAGCACCATCCGGGACCTGCACCGCCGCCGCGCCCGCGAGCGCCGCGGCCGCACCCTCGCCGAGGGTGTGCGCCTGCTGGAGGAGGCGCTCGCCGCCGGCGTGCCCGTCGAGGGGGCCGCGGTGGCGCCGGCGCTGGAAGCTACACCCCGCGGCACCGCCCTCAAGCTGCGGTTGCAGCAGGCCGGCGTGCCGCTGGAACCCGTGGACGACGACCTGCTGGGCCAGCTCGCCGGCACCGAACAGCCGCAGGGGATCGTGGCCGTCGTCGCGCCCCGCAGCTGGACCCTCGACGAGCTGGTCCTCGCGCCGCGCGACGTGCTCCTGGTGCTCGACGGGGTGCAGGATCCCGGCAACGTCGGCGCGCTGGCGCGCACCGCGCTCGGGCTCGGCGCCCGGGCGCTCATCGCCCTGCCCGGCACCGCGGACCTGGCCAACCCCAAGGCGCTGCGCGGCGGGATGGGCGCGCTCTTCCGCCTGCCGGCCGTCGCCACCGCGGCCGAGCCGTTCCTCGCCTGGGCGCGCGCGGCCGGGCTGGAGCTGTGGACCACCGCCGCCGACGGCACGCCGGTCGGCCAGGTGACGCGCGAGGGGCCCGTCGGCCTCATCCTGGGCAACGAGGGGGCGGGTGTCCGCCCCGAGCTGGCCGTCTCCGCCGCACGCTCGGTGGCGGTCGCGCTGCGGGGCGGCGTGGAGTCGCTGAACGTGGCGGTGGCGGCGGGCATCCTCCTCTACGAGGTGACGCGTGAGCGCTGACCTGTTCTTCATCGTGGTGGCCGGCCTGGTCGGCGCCATGCTGGGGAGCTTCCTCAACGTCTGCATCCTGCGCTGGCCCCGGGACGAGTCGGTCGTCCGGCCGCGCTCCCACTGTCCCGGCTGCCAGCGCCTGATCGCCTGGTACGACAACATCCCCGTGCTCTCCTGGCTGCTGCTGCGCGGCCGCTGCCGCCACTGCGGCACCGGGATCTCGCTGCAGTACCCGCTGGTGGAGCTGGCCACCGGGCTGCTCTGGGCCTGGATGGCGTGGCGCTACGGCCCGGTGGTGGAGTCGGTCCGCGCCGCCACCCTGGGCACGCTGCTCCTGGGCATCGCCATGACGGATGCCCACGAGTTCATCATCCCCCACCAGTTCACCTTCGGCGGCCTCGCGCTCGGCCTCGGCCTGACCTTCATCGCCGGGCCCGACGGGGTCTCCGGCGCCGCGTTCGGCGCCTGCTTCGGCGCGGGGCTGCTCTACTTCGTGGGCTTCCTGGGGCGGATCGTCCTGCGCCGCGAGGCGATGGGCGGCGGCGATGTTGCCATGCTCGGTCTGATCGGCGGATTCCTCGGCTGGGAGGCGGTGCTCGCGACGGTCTTCCTCGGCTCGGTGGTGGGGCTGCTGCTCGAGCTCTCCGCCCGCTACCTCCGCGGCCCCCGGCCGGCGGACGTGCCGCCCCCCGAGCCGGCGGCGCCGGCCGAGTCGGCACCGGACGTGGCCGCGGCGGTCGAGGCCTCGGCGGCGAGCCGCCAGCGCGACCTGCTGCTCCTGGCAGCGACCGTCGTGGCGGTGGTGGCCGGCGCGCTCCTCGGGGAAGGGACACTCTGGACCGCGCTCGGCGGCATGCTCGCGGGGCTCGGGCTGGCCTTCCTGTCGCTGACGGTCGTCTCGTTCTTCATCCGGCCGCCCGAAATCGTCGAGGAGTGGGTCCACGCGGCGGCCGGCATCGGCGCCGTGGGGCTGCCGGTCTGCCTCGCCCTCGGGTGGACGGCCGGGCGGACGCTCCTCATCCTCGGGTCGCTGCTGGTGGCCGGCACCGTGATCCTGCACCTGCTGGCCCGCGGGATGCGCGCCGGCCCCGCCCACCACGAGCCCGACCCGCTGGAGTCGCTGACCACCCACGACCTGCGGCAACTGCAGTACCTTCCGTTTGGCGTCTCGCTGGCGATCGCCGCGGCGCTGGTGGCGTTCGTGCTCGGGCCTGACCGGGTGAACGCCTGGCTGTCCCTCTACCGCTGAGGCGCCCCGCCGTGGCCCGTCACCGAACCTCCCTCCTCCTGCTGGTGCTGTGCGGCTTCCTCGGCGCCGCCTGCCGAGGCCGGCCCCCGGGCCAGACTGACGAGTCGGTGACCCGCCTGGTGGACAGCCTCATCCCGCCGGTGGAGAAGGCCGCGGGTCTGCAGTTCAAGCATCCGCCCCGCGCGGTGGTCCGGAGCCGGGACCAGGTGCGGGCCTACGTGCTGGGCAAGCTGGACCATGAATTCCCCGCCGAGAAGGCGCGCGGCCTGCAGGCGGCCTACCGGCTGCTCGGGTTGCTGCCCGACACCCTCGACCTCCGCACCCTGCTGCTCGACCTGTTCACCGAGCAGATCGTCGGTTACTACGAGCCGGACTCCACGGCGCTGTTCGTGGTGGCCAACGCCGAGGGCACCGTGCTCCGCGCGGTGCTGGCGCACGAGCTGGTGCACGCGCTGCAGGACCAGTACCTGCGGCTCGACTCGATCATGGGCCAGGAGGACGACAACGACCGCCTGATGGCGGCCCAGGCGCTGCTCGAGGGGCAGGCCACGCTGGTGGGGCTGCAGGTGATGGTGCCGGACCAGAACCTCTACGCCATGCCGGACCTGTGGGACGCCTCGCGGGAGCGGATCCGCGCCCAGCAGGCCAACATGCCGGTCTTCAGCAAGGCGCCGCGCATCCTGCGCGAGGGGCTGATCTTCCCCTACCTGGCCGGGGCGGACTTCCTGCGCTGGTGGTACGGCTCGGAGCTGCACGACACGCTCCCCTTCGGCGCCCGGATGCCGCTCTCCACCGAGCAGATCATCAACCCGCACCGCTACGGCCAGGGCGACCGCCCGCTCACCGTGCGCTTCACCAGCGCGGACCCGCCCGCCCTGTATGAGGACACGATGGGCGAGTTCGATCTCCGGGTGCTGGCGGCGGAGGTAGCCGGGCTGCCCCCCTCCGCCGACCTGCAGACCCCGCTCGCCCCCGGGTGGGGCGGCGATCGCTACCGGGTCTACGATACCCCCGGCGGCACGGCACTCGTGTGGTACCTGGTCTGGGACGATCCCATCAGCCGCACCCGCTTCCAGGGCACCACCGGCCAGCGGCTCGAGACCCGGCGCCGGCTCGGGTACCGGCTGGAAGTGACCCCGCTCGAGGTCGGGGGGCACCCCGCCACCCGGGTCATCCTCGCCCCCGAGGGCTGGACCGGCTGGAAGGCGCCCGCCACCGTGGAGATCCGCGACCTGGCTCAGTGAGCCGGGCCCGGTCCGCGCTCCGCCAGCACCGACGCCATGGCCCGGGCGGAGCTGGCCGCCACCTCCAGCACCGTGGCGACGAAGTCGAGCCCCAGGCGCAGTTCCTCATCGGTGAGGGTGCGCGCGGTCCGGAGCGCGGCGCCGGGACCCCGGGCCACGGCGTCGGCCAGGGCGTCAGCCACGCGGAGGGCGACCTCGTCCCGCGGCCGGGGTGGGGCGGGGGTCAGGGCGAGCGGGCGCATCGTGGCCTCGTGGTTGGGGTTGCCCGACCCTAACCGGAATCAGTCACCCCAGCCTCAACCAACCGACGCCTCCCGGCGCCGCGCGACGCGACCGGGGCCCTCCAGACCCGCTCCGCCCGACCCCCCACCGGACTTGCCCCACGGGCCTAACCCCTCTATTTTCCGGGGCTTATGTTCGACGAGCTGTCCGCCAAACTCACCGCCGCGCTCTCGAAGCTCACCGGGCGCGGCGTTCTTACCGAGGAGGCGGTCAAGGACGGCCTTCGCGAGATTCGTCGCGTGCTGCTCGAGGCCGACGTCAGCTTCGACCTGACACGAGGTTTCCTCGAGCGGGTCGAACAGAAGGCCGTCGGCACCCAGCTGATCAAGGCGGTTCGCCCCGGCGAGCAGCTGGTCAAGATTGTCTACGACGAGCTGGTCGCGCTGCTCGGCGAGAAACAGGCGCCGATCGCGTTCGCGTCGGTGCCGCCGACGGTGGTGCTGCTGGTGGGCCTGCAGGGCTCGGGCAAGACCACCACTGCGGGCAAGCTGGCCAGGCGCCTCAAGCTGGAGCAGAAGGCGCCATTCCTCGTCGCGGCGGATGTGTACCGTCCGGCCGCGGTGGACCAGCTGGTCACGCTGGCGAAGCAGGTCGAGGTGGGGTGCCATGCGGAGCCCGGCGTCACGGACGTCGCGGGCATCGTGAAGCGGGGCATCATCGAGGCCGGGAAGGCCCGGGCCCGGACGGTGCTGGTGGACACCGCGGGGCGGTTGCAGATCGACGCCGCCATGATGGACGAGCTCAAGGCCCTCAAGGCGGCAGTGAAGCCGCACGAGATCCTGCTCGTCGCGGACGGGATGACCGGCCAGGATGCGGTCCGGATCGCCAGCGGCTTCCATGAGGCGCTCGGTGTCACCGGCGTGATCCTGACCAAGATGGACGGCGATGCCCGCGGTGGCGCGGCGCTCTCCATCTACGGGGTCACCCACGCGCCGATCAAGTACCTCGGCCTGGGCGAGAAGCTGGACCAGCTCGAGCCGTTCCGGCCCGACCGGCTGGCCGGGCGGATCCTCCAGAAGGGGGACATCCTCACCCTGGTGGAGCGGGCCCAGGCCACGGTGGACGCGGCCGAGGCCGAGAAGCTGGCGAAGAAGGCGGTGTCGAAGAAGGGCCTGGACCTCCAGGACTTCCTGACCGCCATGAAGCAGATGCAGAAGATGGGGCCCCTCAAGAACGTGCTGGGCATGCTGCCGGGCGTGAACCCGCAGATGCTGCAGGGGGCCAACGTGGACGACAACCGCATGCGCCACGTCGAGGCGATCGTGCTCTCGATGACCGCGGCGGAGCGGGCCGACCCTGACCTCATCAACGGGTCCCGGCGGCTCCGCATCGCGAAGGGCTCGGGGCGGACGGTGCAGGAAGTCAACCAGCTGCTCACGCAGTTCAAGGCGATGCAGAAGCTGATGAAGTCGGGCGGGAAGGGACTCAAGCTGCCGTTCGGCAAGGGTCCCGGCGGGATGTTCGGGCGGTAGGTCCGGGGCGCGCCCCGGCCGGATCGGCAGGCACCACAGTTCGAAGGGACAGAGGACGCATGGCAACCAAGATTCGTCTCCGCCGGGTCGGCCGGAAGGGGATCCCGCTCTACCGCATCGTCATCGCGGACAAGGACGCCCCGCGCGACGGCCGCTTCGTGGCCGCCATCGGGACCTACGACCCGCGCGCCGAGAAGGCGGACGACAAGGTCAAGCTCGACGCCGAGCAGGCGAAGGCCTGGATCGCCAAGGGCGCGACCCCGACCGACACCGTCCGCTCGATCCTCGAGCGGGCCGGCGTGCTCCAGGCCGCCAAGGCGTGACGGCGGAGGCGGAGCGCCCCCGCCACCTGGCGGTCGGGCGGCTCCGCAAGCCGCATGGCCTGAAGGGGGAGTTCGCGATCTTCCCCCTGACGGATGAGCCGGAGGCGGTGTTCGTGCCGGGGCGGCAGCTGGTCCGCCTCGGCCTGGACGGGGCGGTCCTGGGCGAGCCGATCGAGGTCGAGCGCAGCCGGGGCTACCACCGCGAGTGGCTGGTGAAGTTCCGCGGCATCGAGGATCGGTCGGTGATGGAGCAGTGGCGCGGCCAGTTCCTCGGCGCGGCGGCGGAGGAGCTCACCCCGCCCGCGGAGGGCGAGGTCTACCTCCACGAGCTGGCCGGGTTCGCGGTGCAGGACGAGGCGGGGGCGGCCTTGGGGCTGGTGTCGGGGGTGCTGGAACTGCCCTCCGGCCTGACCCTCGAGGTACAGGGCCCGAAGCGCGAGTTCCTGCTGCCGTTCATCAAGGAGTTCGTGCGCGAGGTGCGGCGCGCGGAGCGGGTGCTCGTCGTGGCGCCGCCCGAGGGGCTGCTGGACTGATGCGCATCAACGTGGTGACCCTGTTCCCGGAGGTCCTGGCCCCGTACCTGGCGGCCAGCATCCCCGGGCGGGCGCAGGCGGCGGGGCGGGTGGGGTACCGGCTGGTCCAGCTCCGGGACTTCACCCATGACCGGCACCGCACCGTGGACGACACGCCCTACGGGGGCGGCGCCGGGATGGTGCTCAAGCCGGAGCCGTTCTACGAGGCGGTCGCCAGCCTGGAGCCGGCGGACCGGGCGGGGCCGATCATCCTGCTCTCGGCGCGGGGCCGGGTGTTCTCCCACCCGGACGCGGTGCGGTTGTCGCTGCAGGAGCGGGTGACGCTGCTCTGCGGGCACTACAAGGACGTGGACCAGCGGGTGGCGGAAGGGCTCGCCACCGAGGAGCTGTCGCTCGGCGACTTCGTCCTCACCGGCGGCGAACCGGCGGCGCTGTGCATCATTGACGCGGTGGTCCGGTTGCTCCCCGGCGTGCTGGGGGACCACGAGTCCGCCGCGAGCGATTCGCACTACGACGGGCTCCTGAGCCCGCCGAGCTACACCCGGCCGGCCGACTTCCAGGGCCGGTCCGTGCCGGAGGTGCTGCTCTCCGGCAATCACGCCGAGATTGCGGCGTGGCGGCAGGCCGAGGCCGAGCGCCTCACCCGGGACCGACGGCCGGACCTGTGGGCTGACTACGAGGCGCGCCAGCACTAGGCGCGCAGGACGGCGCGCGCCGCGGGCGCGCGGAATACCAGGAGGAAGCAATGGAGCGGATGGCGGAGTTGTCCCGCGAGGGGCTCAGGACGGATCTCCCGGCCTTCCAGGCCGGTGACACCGTGAAGGTGCTGGTGCGGGTGCGCGAGGGCGACAAGGAGCGCCTGCAGGCCTTCGAGGGGCTCTGCATCGGCAAGCGGGGCGGCGGCGTCACTGAGAGCTTCCGGGTGCGGAAGGTCTCCGCCGGTGTCGGGGTGGAGCGGGTCTTCCCGCTGCACAGCCCGAGCATCGCCTCCATCGAGGTGGTCCGGAAAGGCCGCGTCCGCCGCGCCAAGCTGTACTACCTCCGCAACGTCAGCGGCAAGGCCGCCCGCATCCGCGAGAAGCGGGAGACCCAGTCGCAGGGCTGACGTGCCGCCCCGCGAGCTGCCGGCGCCCACGCTCCAGCACGAGGAGCGGGTCTGGTCCGAGCGGGCGATCCTGATCGGGGTGGATGAGGTTGGCCGCGGTCCCCTGGCTGGTCCAGTGGTGGCCGCGGCCATTGCCTTTGCCCCCTACGCCCCACCCGTGCGCGGGGTGCGCGACAGCAAGACCCTCTCCGCCCGGCAGCGCGCCGGGCTGCTCCCCGCGCTGCGCGGTGCGGCCCTGGCCCTCGGCGTCGCCGGGGCCAGCGTGCGGGAGATCGACCGGCTGAACATCCGCCGGGCCACCGTCCTCGCAATGCACCGCGCGGTGCTCCGCGCGGTCGGGGTGCCCGGGTTCCGCGCCCGGGCGCTCGGCGCCGGCGCCACCAGCTACCGGGTCCTGATTGACGGGCTGCCCCAGCCCGACGCCGGCTTCCACCACGAGGCGCTGGTGGACGGCGACGCCCTCTGCTACTCCATCGCGGCGGCCGGCATCATTGCGAAGGAAGTGCGCGATACCCTGATGCGGCGGCTGGCGGCACGCTACCCCGGCTACGGCTGGGAGACCAACGCCGGATACGGCACCGCGGAGCACCTCCGCGCACTGCAGCAACGGGCCCCCACGCCCCACCACCGGCGCAGCTTCGCGCCGGTGTCCCAGTACTCGTTCGAGGTCTGATTCCATGCGTCGCGCCCCGCTCTGCCTCGCCCTCCTCCTGGCCGCCCCGCTCGCCGCCCAGACCAATGCCGAGCGGATGGCCACCGACTGGTACAGCCGCAGCCATGACTACGACCTGGTGCACCAGCGGATCGAGCTGGGCGGCTTCGAGTGGGCCACGCGCAGCTTCGATGGGCAGGTGACGGTGACGCTCCGGGCACTCCGTCCGGCCTTCGATTCGGTGGTGCTCGACGCAGGCGCGTTGCTGGAGGTGCAGTCGGTGCAGGCCGCGGCCCCGGGGGGCGCCGCGTGGCGCTGGCGCCATGTCCGCGACACCCTGGTGGTGCACCTGCCGCGGCCGGCGGGCCTCGGCGACACCGTCCGCTTCACGGTGCGCTACCACGGTGTGGTGGACAACGGCCGGGGTCTCACCTTCCTCGAGGCCGACACCGCCCCGCCGGCCCGCCCCCGGCAGCTGTGGAGCCAGGGCGAAGACCACAACAACCACTACTGGTTCCCCACCTACGATTTCCCCAACGACCGCACCACCTGGGACATGGTGGTGACCGTCCCGCGCGGCTTCACTGCCGTGTCCAACGGCACCGCGCTGCCGGTCCTCGCCAATCGCGATGGCACGCGCACGTTCCGCTGGCGCCAGTCGCAGCCGGCGGTCACCTACCTCGTCTCCCTCGTGGTGGCACCACTGGTGAAGGTGCCCGGCCGCTGGCGCGGCCGCCCGGTGGACGCCTACGTCTACGCCGCCGACTCCGCGCGCGCGCCGCGCCTCTTCGGCGTCACGCCGGACATGATCGAGACCTACTCCCGGCTCACCGGCGTGGCGTATCCCTGGCCCAAGTATGCCCAGACCACCGTGGCCGACTTCTTCGGCGGCATGGAGAATGTGAGTGCGACGACCCTGGTGGACTGGCTCCCCGCGGCGGGGGACTACGTGGACCGGCCCTGGTACCAGTACATCCTGATTCCGCACGAACTCGCCCACCAGTGGTTCGGCGACTACGTCACCACCACCAACTGGGCCAACATGTGGCTCAATGAGGGCTTCGCGGAGTTCCTCCCGGGCCAGTACTGGCGGGTGAAGCTGGGCGAGGCGGCCGCGCAGGATTACTACCTCGATGAGTACCGGCAGTACCTGCAGATCGACGCCCGGCGCCGCATGCCGCTGGCCTCGCTCGGCTCCAACAACATCTACCCCAAGGGCGCGCTGGTGCTGGAGATGCTGCGCCGCCGCCTGGGTAACGAGCGCTTCTGGGCCGGGGTGAAGCGGTATCTCGACGACCACGCGCTCGGCACCGCCACCACCGACGACCTGCGACAGGCCTTCCTCGCGGCGACCGGCGAGAACCTGGAGCCGTTCTTCTCGCAGTGGATGTACGGCGCCGGGCATCCGGACTTCGACGTGACCGCCGCCTGGGACTCCACGATCGGCCTCGTCACCCTCACCGTCCGGCAGACCCAGCGCGACACCCTTGCCGCCGACAGCGCCGGGCTGCGCTACCAGGTCGCGGAAGCCTTCACCGGGCCGGTGACGATCCGCGTCGGCACCGCCGGCGGGGACATCCGCCGCACCGTGGTGCTGGAGCAGCGCGAGCAGGTGATCCACATCGACGGCGTCCACCAGGCGCCCACGATGGTGGTGTTCGACGAGGGGAACACCTTCCTCAAGCGGCTGACCTTCAACCAGCCCACCGCCTGGCTGGCCACCCAGCTGGCGACCGACGGGGACCTGTGGGACCAGAGCTGGGTGATCGATCAGCTCGAGGGGAAGGCCGGTGATGCCGTGGCGCAGGTGGCCCTCGCCCGGGCGGCCACCGGGGCGGACCACCCCGTGAGCCGGGCCGCCGCGGCGACGGCGCTGGCGCAGTTCCCCGGCGCCGCCACCGAGCAGGCGCTCGGCCGTGCGCTGGAAGACACTGCCGCCACCGTGCGTCAGGCGGCTGCCTACGCCCTGGGCCAGCTCGGTGCTACCGCCGCCACGCCTGAACTCCGGCGCCACTGGCAGTCGGATCCTTCCACCGAGGCGCGCGCCGCCGCGCTGAGTGCGCTGGCGCAGCTGGACCCCGCCGCGGCCCGGACGCTGCTGCCCGAGGCGCTGGCCATGCCTTCCTACCGGGACGCGATCAGCAATGCCGCCGCGTTCTCGGCGGTCCGCCTACGGGACACGACGCTGATCCCGGCGATTGCGCGGGCGGCGGAGGGAACCTCTGGGGGGGCCTTCGCGCTGGCGGCCCTGGGGCGGGCCGGTGCGACCTCGGCGTGGGACCGGCTGGGTGACCTGGCGCTCTCGCCCCGGGCGGGGCTCCGGAAGCGCGCGCTCGACGCGTTCCGGTTCGCGATGCCGGCCGATTCCGCCCGGGCCCGGCTCACGGCGCTGCGTGCGGCCGCGGTCGATGACGCTACCCGCGGCGACCTGGAGGGCGCGCTGGCGGGGCTACGGCAGTAGCCAGCCCGCGACTTCCTTCACCGCCTCGGCGGCGGTGACATCATTGGTGAGCCAGGGGACCGTCACCACCGGCACCGACTCGGCCAGCCGGACCAGCCCGGTGGCATTGGTGTGGGTGCTCATGTCGGGCTCGCCCGGCTGGTTGAGCACGATCCCCAGCACCGGCACCTTCTCCGCCTGCAGCACCCGGAGCGCCATCAGGGTGTGACTGATGGTCCCGCGCCGGTCGGCCGAGACCAGGAGCACCCGTGCGCCCAGGCTGTGGGCCAGGTCCAGGTGATTGTCCGACCAGGTGAGCGGCGAGAGCAGTCCGCCCACCCCCTCGACCAGCAGCTGCGAATCCGGCGAGAGCAGGCTCCGGAGCCGCGCGACCAGGTCGTCGTAGTCCAGCTCGACTCCGGCCTGGTCGGCGGCGATGGCGGGGGCGACCAGGTCGGGCAGGCGGATGAGGGCGCGGTGCGGGCCGCTCTGCCCGGTCGCGGCGGCGAGCAGGGCGCCGTCCTCGGTCGCGCTCGGGGGCTCGCTGCATCCGGTCTCGATGGGCTTGGCCGCCACCACCCGCTGCCCCAGGTCGGTGAGCGCCCGCGCCAGGGCGCAGGTGATCCAGGTCTTGCCCACCCCCGTATCCGTGCCCACCACCAGCGTCGGGGGCGGATGGCTGGGGAGCTGGGGCTCCTCCTCCCGCACCGCGGTGGACGGCCGGGTGGTCCGGGCGGGGGAGGCGCGCTTCTTGGGCGCGGGCGAGGTCATCTGCAGCCCTCCAGGGTGCCGCCGGGGCCGGCGGTGCTCGGGTGGTCGCGTACGGGCTCGGTGATGCCGCCCGCCCGGCGCGGCCGCCGCGCGGGGGTGGGGCTCAGGTGCCGGGCGGGTGTACCAGCAGGAGTTGCTGGATGGTGCGCAGTCGGGTCGCGAAGTCCTGCGTGCGGAGGTCGTAGACCTCGTCGTTGCCGCCCATCAGGGCGGCCATCGTCTCCGCCTGGCGGTCGTCGCCATCGGGATGGACCGTGGTCTTCTGCAGCAGCCGGAGCTCGACGATGTTGGCGACGGTGGCGTAGCCCAGCGTGTCCGACTGCCGGAACACCAGCGTGTCCGCGCTGAGGCGCACCAGGCGGATGTCCCAGATGTACTCGCCGTTCTCGAGCTGGATCTGCCAGCGGTCACCGCCGGCCTGCGCGGCGAGGGGCCCGGCCATCGTCAGGCCGAGTGCGAGCGCAGCAATCAGGGTCCGCATCATGGCCCTCCCGGCACGGACGGCCTTGAGTTTCCCCGCCGCCCGTCCGAGTTTTGGGCTCGTCGGGGGCGTAGCTCAGTTGGTAGAGCAAGGGACTTTTAATCCCTAGGTCGTGGGTTCGAGTCCCACCGCCCTCACTCATCCCGCCAGCCGCATTCCCAATATTGCCCGCGTGGCGCAGCCCGGCAATCGTCCAGCCCTTCCCATCGACGGCCGGGTCCGCGACATTCCTCGAACCCGGCGCCGGCCGACCGAACGCACCCCGAATTCCACCCCGAGGACCCGCACGTGTCGCTGATCTACCTCGATGGCGAGTGGCTGGACAAGGCCAGCGCCAGGATCTCCGTCTACGATCATGGCCTGCTCTACGGGGACGGCGTCTTCGAGGGAATGCGGGTGTACGGCGGGCGCACCTTCAAGCTCGCCGAGCACGTGGACCGGCTGTATGACTCCGCCAAGGCCATCCTGATCAACGTGCCGATGTCGCGCGAGGAGATGATGCGCGTCACGGAGGAAGGGGTGCGCCGGGCCGGCCTGACCGAGGGCTACCTGCGCCACATCGTGACCCGCGGCGTCGGGGACCTCGGCCTCGACCCGCGGAAGTGCCCCCGGGCCTCGGTGATCATCATCTTCGACACCATCGCCATCTGGCCGGCGGAGCGGTACGAGCAGGGCCTGACCCTGGTGACCGCCGGCACGCCGATCAACCAGCGCGAGGCGCTCTCACCCCGGGTGAAGTCGCTCAACTACCTGAACCACATCCTGGCCAAGGTGGAGGCGACCAACGCCGGTGCCGACGACGCGATCATGCTCGACAGCGCCGGACACATCGCCGAGGCGACGGGCATGAACCTGTTCGTGCTGAAGCGCGGTGTCATGTCCACCCCGCCGGTCTACGTGGGGCAGTTGCGGGGCGTGACCCGCGACCTGGTCATGGGCCTGGCGGCGGAGGCCGGCTATCCGGTGCAGGAGACCATCCTCAATCGCTACGATCTCTACACCGCGGACGAGGCCTTCCTCACCGGCACCGCGGCCGAGATCGCCCCCATCCGGATGGTGGACGGCCGGGTGATCGGCGAGGGCAAGGCCGGCCCGGTCACCAGGGACATCCGCGCCCGGTTCCAGAAACTCGCCCGCGGCTGAGCCGCGGGCGGCCCCTGCCGCAATCCCGGGCACCCCGCTCAGCATCCGGGGGTCAGCCGCCGATCCTCACCCTTGAGAGCCGTGCCCCCTCGGCCGCGTCATCCGGGAGAGGGCGGCACGGCTCTTGACAGGCTTGTTCCCGCGCGAGACATTCGCGCGCCCTTTTTGGTCTGACCCCCTGAGTCCGTTATGGCCTGGAAAGTCGTGACAATCGGCGATACCCGGTGGTCGGTCGCTCCCGTGGCGGAGCGGACGGCCAACCAGCATGCCTGGCGGCTGCTGCTCAGCTGCCGGTGCTCCGGGGAGTCCCGCCGGGCCGTCTGGGCCGAGACCGAACTCGAGTCGAGCTCCCGCTCCGACCTCTACGCCCAGGCCGACCGGCTCTCCGACGACCGCATCGCGGCCGTCGTCGCCCGCACTGTATCCCGCCGGCACGACTGAGCCGCGGGGCTATTCCCGCGGGTCCGGGCGCGTCGTCGCCCACTGGTAGACCACCCCAGACAACTCCGCCATCAGGGCCTCCGCGTCGTGAGGGTCGGCGAACCCATGCGTGAGGATCACGAGCACGTATGGCCCCCGCCCCGGCGGATAGATGATCGCGGCGTCGTGCGAGAAGCCGGTGACCCCGCCGGTCTTGTGGGCCACCCTCACCCCCGGCGGCACTCCCGCCGGGATCCCGGCATTGAACTCCTGGGCCAGCATCAGGTCGAGCATCGTCTGGGTGCCGGCGGGGTCAGCGGCCCGCCCCGCTGCGATAGCGTTGAGCAGCCGGGCGAGGTCCTGCGCGGTGGTGGTGTTGTTCAGGCCCAGGGCGTACGCCTTCAGGTCCTCGACCCCTCGCAACACGACGATGGAGTCCGCCCCCAGCTGGTGCGCCGTGCGGTTGACCCGGGCCGGGTCCAGTCGCTCGATGAGGATGTTGGTGGCGAGGTTGCTGCTCCAGGCGATCATCAGGCGCGCCAGATCCCTGACAGCCACGGGCCGCCCCTCGGCGGGATACAGGGTGGAGTCGGAATCCTCCCCGGGGTCCAGCCGGAACTCCGATCCGTCCACGATGGACCGGAACCGGTGGGTCACCGTGAGCGAGTCGGTCCAGCGCAGCTCCCCGGCCTCGATGCGCCGGGCCAGCTCGATCAGCACCGGCACCTTCATGGTGCTCGCCGCGTGCATCCGGACCAGGCCATTGATCAGCAGTGTGTCCCGCGTCACCGGATCGTAGTAGGCAATGCCCACCACGGTGGTATCGTGCGGCAGGCGGGCCCGGAGTTCGGCCTCGAGGCCCGCGGTGTGTTGGGCGGCGGCCGGCCTCGCGAGCAGGACCCCGAGGAGGAATAGAGGGCACGGGATTCGCATACCCGGTAACTTACTGAGCACCAGACGCTTCAGAAGAGGCCGCATCCCGATGTCGAACGACACCCGACTCCCCGACCGGCTCCGCTTCGCGGAGTTCTCGCTCGACCGCCTCGCCAGCGGCCGCTGCCGCGCGCGGGTGGTCCTGACCTGGCTCGACAGCTCGGAGTACGAAGGCGTCTCGGAGGGACTGACCAGCCAGGCGGGCGAGCTCCGCTGCGCCGCCGAGGCCTGCGTGATCGCCCTCACCAAGGCGGTCAAGGGGGAACTCCGGTTCGAGCTGCTCGGGGTCAAGGCGGTCCGTGCGTTCGACGCCAACGTGGTGATCGTCTCCATGGCCCTGCCCGACCAGAACGCCGGCCAGCGGCTCGTCGGCTGCTTCCTCACGCCCGATGCGGATCCCTCGCGTGGCGCCGCCCTCGCCGTCCTCAACGCCACCAACCGCATCCTCGGCAACCGCTTCTTCATGCGCTGACGCGACCCGTCACGCGCGCCTCGCATCCTGTGAAAAGCCCGGGCTCGTGTCATTTCGCGAGGACCGGTTCTGTCCCATCCTGCGACGCCGAATATTCACCGAACCGGGGTTCTCTTTTCCCGGGCTCGCAGGTTTCTTGCACGCTCTCCTGGAGGTCCCCGGCGGGTTCTCGCCGCCGCCTCCTGAACGTCGTCCTCGCCGCCGCAGCCCGGGTGGTGGACGCCCTTGGAAAGGCACCTCCCCGATGACGGCAAGGCGTCTCTGGGTCATTGTGGGCCTGCTTGCGGCCTGTCACGGCGCGGCCCCCGACGCCGTCCCCGCCCCGGTGACCTCCGCACCGGTGCCGGCCGGGGACACCGCCCTGACGGTGGCACTCAACCCGGCGGACACCGGGGACCTGACCGAGGCCCCGGCGCTCGACTCCATTGCCCCCGCGGACTCCGACCCCGATTCCACGGCCGATGCGGCGATCCTGGAACAGCTGGCCACCGCGCATCCCGAAGCGCTCGACAGCGGCCTCGAGGCCGGCGACGACAATGCCAGCCCGGGCGGGGCGAACAGCGCCGCCGCTCCCGTCACCTACGACATCGACGTCGAGACCTACGGCACCCACCAGCGGGTCCAGTACTACCTCGACTTCTTCCAGGGTCCGGCCCGGGAGCGGATGAGCGTCTGGCTCCGCCGCATGCCCCGCTACGAGCCGATGATCCGGGCCAAGCTCAAGGAGAACGGCGTTCCCGAGGACATGGTGTACCTGGCGCTCATCGAGAGCGGGTACTCCAACAGCGCCGTCAGCCGGGCGCGCGCCACCGGCATGTGGCAGTTCATGCGCGGCACCGCCAAGCTCTACGGCCTGCGGGTGGATTCCTGGGTGGACGAGCGCCGGGACCCGGTGCGGGCCACCGACGCCGCGGCCCGGCACCTGGCCGACCTGCGCGACCGGTTCGGCTCGATGTACCTCGCGGCGGCGGCCTACAATGCCGGGGCAGGGAAGGTGGGCCGTGGCCTGCGCCGCATGGGCGACGACGATGAGGAGGACGAGGAGAATCCGGACGCGGCCTTCTTCCGGCTGTACGACACCCGGTTCCTCCGGCGGGAGACCAAGGACTATGTGCCCAAGCTCATCGCGGCGGCGCTGATCGCGAAGCAGCCGGAGAAGTACGGCTTCGAGGTCCCGGCGGACGTGGATGCGCTGAGCTACGACTCCGTGATCGTGCATGACGCCACCGGCCTCGACGTGCTGGCCAGGCTGGCGGATACCAGCGTGGCGGCGCTGCGGGAGCTCAATCCGCAGTTCCTCCGCGGGGTGACGCCGCCGCGCACCAATGCCATCGTGCGGCTGCCGCCCGGCACCGGCGAGGAAGTCACGGCGGGCTATGCCACGCTGCCGGCCACGTCCCGGGTGAGCTTCGTGGAGCACACCGTCAGCCGGGGGCAGACGATGGCCAGCATCGCGGCGATGTACCACGTGAGCACGCGGATGCTGCAGGAAGCCAACCCGGGTGCCCGGTCCACCCGGCTGCGGATCGGCGAGCGACTCGTGATCCCGACCAGCTACGTGCCCCCGGTGACCGAGCCCGCCCGCACCACCCGCCGGGGCTCCAGCAGCTCTACCGCCACGATCCGCTACCGGGTCCGGAGCGGCGAGACGCTGTCGGAGATCGCCGGCCAGTATCACACCACCGTGACCCGGCTGCGCTCGCTCAACGCGATGGGGTCGCGGGATATCCTCCGGGCCGGCCAGGTCATCCGGGTCCCCGCGCCCGCGGCCCCGGTCGAGACCACGCCGGCCACCGTCGCGGCCGGTGGGACCCAGACCCACCTGGTCCGCCGGGGTGATACCCTGGGCGGCATCGCGAAGCGGTATGGGGTGACCATCTCCGCGCTCCGGGCGGCCAACGGGCTCGGCGAGCGCGACGTGATCAAGGCCGGGAGCCGCCTGACCATCCCCTGAGGGGGCCCTCGTGGGGGAAGCGACGACGGGCGGGTCCCTGGAGGGACCCGCCCGTCGCGTTTCGGGGACTGACCCGGGTCAGTTCGCCGTGGTGCTGTCGTGCCGGGTGCCCTTGAGCACCGCGCGGGCATACCCGTTGGCGGGGTCGCCGCCCTGCAGCAGGATCTCCTCCACCGTTCCCGGGCCGCGGTTGTACGCCAGCAGGGCCACCTCGAGGTCGCCGCCGTAGCGCCGGGTCAGGTCCCGCAGGAAGCGGAAGCCGAGCCGCAGGTTCACGTCGCGGTCGTAGAGCTGCTCCTCGCCAAGGCCGGGCTCGTAGAACCGTGCGGTGGCGGGCTGGATCTGGGTGTAGCCGATGGCGCCCTTGCCGGAGCGGGCCCGCGACTTGAAGCCGCTCTCCACCTTCACCAGCCGGAAGGCGACGTCCGTCTCCACGCCCTCGCTGGTCGCGATGTCGTAGATCGCCGCGGCCAGGTCGGCGGGGATCTGGAACTGGGCCGAGTAGCGCATCACGGCATTGGCCCGGTCCACCTGGGCGCGTGCCATGGCCAGCTCCTCACGGGTGGACTCCAGCCGGCGGGACATGGCGCGCACCTCATCCGCCACCATCCCGAGGGTCGGGGCCGGGGCATCCTCCGCCCGCGCCGCCGAGCTCGACCCGGCCAGGGCGCTGATCAGCAGGGTCGCGGCGAGCAGCGCCACGCCCCGCGCCAGCAGGCGGCGGGTCCAGGGGGTACGTCCGTGGGGGTCCAGTTCATCCTTGCGCATACAACCTCCAGTCATCGGGTTCGAGGCGGGGCCGCGCCGATCAGCGCGCGTCCCGTCGCCAGTCGCCCCGGGTTCCCCCGGTCTTCTCCAGCAACCGGAGCCCGTCAATCACCATCGTGCGATCGGCCGCCTTGACCATGTCGTACACCGTCAGGCAGGCCACCGACACGGCGGTCAGTGCTTCCATCTCCACGCCGGTCTTCCCGGTCGTCACCACGGTGGCGACCACGCGGACCCCCGGCAGGGCCGGATCCGCCGTGCATTCCACCCGCACCACCTCGAGCGGCAGCGGGTGGCACAGCGGGACCAGCTCGCTGGTGCGCTTGGCACCCATTGTCCCGGCCACTTCCGCGATCCGCAGCACGTCGCCCTTGGCCACCTGGTTGTCCCGCACCAGGGCAAAGGCCTCCGCCGACATCACCACCCGCCCCTCGGCCACCGCGGTGCGGCGGCTTTCGGGCTTGTCTCCCACATCCACCATCCGGGCGCGACCGGCCTCGTCCACATGACTCAGGCTCACGCCAGCACCTCCGCCAGGTCGTCGGTCAGCACCGCCAGCAGCAGCTGCGGGTTGACGTTGCGCTGGGCCACCTCGCGCGCGGCCGCCACCCTGGCCTGGGCCGCCACCAGCGACTCCAGCGGCTCGCCCCGATCGGCGGCATTCCGGGCCCGCTGCGCCAGCTGCTCGGCCAGCGCATCGAGCATGGCGGTGAAGTCGCCCCGCGCGGCGAACGGTCCCTGCTTCAGGGCCCGCTCTGCCCGGGCACCGGCGCCCCCACCCAGCAACCCCAGCAGGTCTTCAGCGGCCCGGGTGGCCTTCTGGTTCCCTTCACCGACCGCCAGCCCCCGCCCGATCGACCCCCGGGCCCGGAGCACCCGATCCTTGAGCGCCGCCCCGCCCACGCCGGCGGCGGTCTCCAGAAACCGCTCGACTTCGGCGTCCACCAGCCGGCCCAGCCGGAGCGGGACCAGCCGGGACCGGACCGTCGCCAGGAGCCGGTTGGCGTCCTCCGTGGTCAGGAGGAAGTAGCTGTCCGCCGGCGGCTCCTCGAGCAGCTTGAGGAGGGCGTTGGCCGCCTCCTGACTCGACTCCTGCGGCACCAGCCGCTCCGCGAACCCGAGCAGGAACACCTTCCGGCGTCCCTGGGCCGGGGTCATGGCCGCCCGTCGCTGCAGCAGGCGGGCGGTGGCCACGAAGTGGCCGGCCATGCCATCGGGGGCGTCGTACAGCGGGTTCTGGCGCCGCTCCTCCATGACCTGGCCCAGGGTCTCGGCCAGCTCCTCCACCTGCTTGTCCAGCTCCCCGGCCTTGGGGCGGAGCACCGGGACCATCCAGTGCAGGTCCGGATGCGCCAGCCCGAGGACCTGGCGGCAGGGCCGGCACTGCCCGCAGGCCGACTGCTCATCGCAGAGGAGCAGCTGCGCCACCCAGAGCCCGAATCGCTGCTTGCCGACGCCCGCGGGTCCGGTGATCAGGATCCCGTGGGGGAGTCTCTCCTCGGCCATCGCGCGTCGGACTCGGTCCTGCGCAGCCAGGTGACCGATGAGCGGGTGCAGCGTCATGGTGGCAAGGATAAGGCGCGCCGGGCGCGATGGTAGTGGCGATTCCTGTAAAGGCATTTTCCACAAGCACTTAGGTGTCAATCTGGCATCAAGAAAACCGGCATCGCGGGGCGAAAAGCCGCGATTTGTGATTGTGAGTATTCACTCGCGATATTTTAAATGCGAGCGCATGCTCGCATATGACGTAACTGATTGAATTGCATGGTGAATACGTGAGCTACTGAAGTGCCGCTCCGTCGCAGCAGTTTTCATCGAAGTTCGCCTTCATGACGGCCATGAAGGCCGCGATGGCGGATTTTTTCGTTGTACTGTCGTAATGGTCGATCGATGGTGTATGCATAGAGGCATTATCGGAGTCGCGTGCGTGTCTGGCTTGATCTACCGCCCCTTTATGAGTATCCTCTCGCGCCTTCCCGAGTAGCTCAGTTGGTAGAGCAGCTGACTGTTAATCAGCGGGTCGCAGGTTCGAGTCCTGCCTCGGGAGCTTCCTTTCGAAGCGACCTGACCGGCCCGGGGTAATCCCCCCGGGCCGGTCGTGCGTTCCGGCGCCCGGGTCCGGGGATGGTGGGTTGCGGGGCCGCCGGTCGCCGTGAATACTCTCCCGCATGGGGCCAGCCGGCCCCGTGCCCCTCAGCCCCATGAGTCCGATGACCACGCCAGGTCCGACCGACCTCCCCCTGACCCCGGGGGCGGCCCGCCTCCTGAAGGAGATCGGCGAACGCCCCGGCCCCGGGGTGAATGACTGGTTGCTCGCACTGCTCGAACGATTCGGCCCCATGGTCGCCGGGCTGTCCCCCAACCTCGATGTGGCTGCCACACAGGCGGCCCTGCGCACCTCGGTGCAGGCCGGGAAGGGCGGCGACGCCCTGCCGGCCGACGCGCTCTCACGGGCGGCGGGGGAGATCGCGCGCGGATTCGGCAAGACCCTGGTGGCGGAGCGGGACCTCGCGGCGGCGGTGCTGCGGGCCGCCGGCCACCCGGTCACCTATCAGGTCGCGGCGCCACGCGGCCCCGCGCCCGGCGTGCCGGGCGAGGCCCCGGGGCCCAAGGGCGTGCCGGGTGAGGGGGCGCCGGCGGGGGTCGCGGGCATCCGCGCCGCGCAGCCGACGCCAACACTCGAGCGCTTCGGGCGGGACCTCACCCAGGCGGCGCGGGACGGTGCGCTGCCGTCGTGCGTGGGCCGGGACACCGAGATCGAGACGATCATCGAGACCCTGTGCCGCCGCACCAAGCGCAACCCGCTGCTGGTGGGCGGAGCCGGGACGGGCAAGACGGCCATCGTCGAGGGCATCGCGCAGCGCATCGCTGCCAACCAGGTACCCGGGCCGCTCCAGGGGGTGCGACTGTTCGGCCTGCAGCCGTCGGCGCTGGTCGCGGGGGCCGGCGTCGTGGGCGAACTGGACAAGCGGGTCGGGGCCATCCTCGCGGAGGCGAAGCAGGACGGGATCATCCTGTTCATCGACGAGGTGCACGCCATCATGGGGGCGGGCGGCCGGGAGGGCACCGGTGACCTCTCGAGCATGCTCAAGCCGGCGCTGGCGCGGGGTGAGATCGCCTGCATCGCGGCGACGACGGACGAGGAGTACCGCCGGTTCATCGAGCATGACCGGGCCCTGGAGCGCCGCTTCCAACCGGTGCGCATCGGGGAGCTGACACCGGAGCGGACCCTCGAGGTCCTCCGCGTCGTGCGGGACGACCTGACGCGCGGACGCGGCCTGACGGTGGCCGACGATGTGCTGGGGTGGATCGTGGATGTCGCGCGGCAGTTCATGCCCAACCGGCACTTCCCGGACAAGGCGGTGGACCTGCTGGACCAGGCGGTAGCCCACGGCGTGAGCCGGGCCCTCGCGGCGGTGACGCGGGTGGAAGCAGAGGCCGTGGTCAAGCGGATGCTGGGGCTGCCCTCGCTGGAGCGGGCCCGGCTCGACACGCTGCGCCAGCGGCTGGTGACGAGCCAATTGCTGGACCCGGATGCCGCGGAGCGGCTGGTGGGCCGGCTGGAGGTGACCAGCCGCGGCCTGGACCTGCGGGCGGCGCGGCCCAACGCGGTGGTGGCCCTCGCCGGCGGGATGCTCGATCGCGCGGCGCCACTGTCGGAGGCCCTGGCCGACGGGCTCTACGGCGACGCGCGCCGGGTGGTGCGGATCGACTTCGCCCGGTTCCAGGACGATGCCAGCCTCACGGCGCTGCTCGGCTCGCCGGCCGGGTACGTGGGCTACGAGGATCGCCACGCCCTTTACGCGCTGGCCGAGATGCCCTGGTCGGTGGTGCTGTGCGACCGGATCGACCAGTGCCATCCGGCCGTGCTCGCGGCCTTCACGCCGGCGATCACGCAGGGGGTGATCACCGACTTCCAGGGGCGGCGAATCTACCTGAGCGATGCCGTGGTGCTGTTCACCCTGGGCGGGGCGCGGGATCGGGAGCGCCCGGTGATCGGGTTCGGCGCGAGCGCGCCCGCCGATGATCCCGGCACCGCGCCGCCCGGGCTGCAGGACCGCCTGGGCCCCGAGCTGGCGGACGCCGTGGACTTCTACTTCGACGAGGCGCCGGCGATGCCGGCCCAGGGCAGCGACTGGATCATGGCGCAACTGCTGCCCGA
>CAZYIV010000021.1:0-45984 GCA_964647615.1 uncultured Gemmatimonadaceae bacterium
ACTACACCAACTGGACCATCGGCCACGTGCACTCGGGCGCGCTCGGGTGGAACGGGATGATCACCTTCGGCATCCTGTACTGGCTGATCCCGAAGCTGTGGAAGAAGCCGCTGGCCCACCCGAGCTGGGCGACCACCCACTTCTGGCTGGCGACCATCGGCATCGTGCTCTACACCGTCTCGATGTGGGCCGCCGGCCTCACCGAGGGGCTGCAGTGGCGGGCGTTCGACTCCGCCGGGCAGCTCAAGTACCCCAACTTCGTGGACATCGTGCACCAGCTGCAGCCGTTCTACCTCCTGCGCCTGCTGGGCGGCCTGCTGTTCCTGACGGGCGCCATCATGCTGGCGGTGAACTTCTACCAGACCGTGAGGGGCCCCGCGACCGCGTCGGCGCCCACCCCGGCCGCGGCGCGGTGAGGGAGCGACGACCATGAGCAACCAGACTGAATCGGGCATCAACGCGGCGCACCGCACGCTCGAGGGCAAGAGCGCGGTCTTCGCGGTTCTGGTGACGGTGGCCATCCTGATCGGCGGCCTCGTCGAGATCGTCCCGCTGTTCACCGCGAAGTATGCCCCGGAGGCGCTGGCGGGCGTGACGCCCTACACCGCGCTCGAGATCGCCGGCCGCGACATCTACATCCGCGAGGGCTGCTACACCTGCCACTCGCAGATGGTCCGGCCGATGCGGGCCGAGGTGCTGCGCTACGGGGAGTGGACCCGCGCCGGGGAGTACGCCTACGACCACCCCTTCCAGCTGGGCTCCCGGCGGATGGGGCCGGACCTGCAGCGGGTGGGCGGCAAGTACCCCGATGCGTGGCACTACGAGCACATGCGCGACCCGCGCAGCACCTCGCCCGGCAGCGTGATGCCGCCTTACACCTGGCTGCACCGCCAGCGCTACGACCCGGCGGACATCCAGGCCTCGCTGCGGGCGCTCAAGAAGGTGGGTGTGCCCTACACCGACGCCCAGATCGCCGGCGCGCCGGCGGACATGCAGGCGCAGGCCCAGGGCATCGTGGACCGGCTCAAGGGCGCCGGCATCGACGCCACCCCCGACAAGGAGATCGTGGCGCTGATCGCGTACCTGCAGCGCCTGGGCAAGGACGGCCGGGCGGCGATAGCCGCCGGGGCCACCGCCCCGCACCCGGCCCCGGCCATGGCGGCCGGACAGCCTGACAGCAGCGTGGCGCCGGCCCCATGAACCCACTCTTCAAGGAAGCCGCCGAGAGTGTCCGGCTGGGCTGGCTGCTGGGCCTGACGACGATCCTGTTCCTGGGGGCCTTCGGCTTCTGGGTGTGGTGGGCCTATACCGGCAAGAACAAGTCCCGGTGGGAGGCGGACAGCCGCCTCCCCCTCCAAGACAGGGAGGACGCGTGAGCAAGAAGGAACTGAACCAGGTGCTGGGACACGCCGACGAGGCCGACGGCATCGAGGAATACGACAACCCGCTGCCCAACTGGTGGCTGGGGCTGTTCTACTTCACCATCGTGTGGGCGCTGGTCTACGGGGTGCACTATCACTTCGTGGCGCACCGCTCCGAGGTGAAGGCGCTGGCGGCCGAGATGGAGGACGCCGACAAGCGCTGGCCCAAGGAGGCCGCCGCGGCCGCCGCCACCACGGTGGACCTGTCGGAAGCCAGCATTGAAGCGGGCGAGGCCATCTTCAAGGCGAACTGCGTCGCCTGCCACGGCGCCGACATGAAGGGCGGCATCGGGCCCAACCTGCTGGACACCACCTGGATCCACGGCGGGAAGCCGGAGGAGATCCTCCACACCATCACCGTGGGCGTGCCGGACAAGGGCATGCTCACCTGGGGCCCGATCCTCGGCCCCGAGAAGGTGTCCCAGGTGGCGGCCTACGTGGTGCACAAGAACCACGAGGCCAACGGCGTGTCGGACGAGGCGGGCGAGGCCCAGTAGGCCCGCGCGCGACGATCGGTTTCTCCAGCAGAGGCGGGGCACATGTTCGGGTTGCGCGGGGTGCGGAAGTGGATCTATCCCCAGTCAGTCACGGGCCAGTGGCAGCGGTTGCGCAAGTGGACCTTCGCGCTGCTGCACCTGATCCTGTTCGCCACGCCGTGGATCACCATCAACGGCAATCCGGCGCTCCGGATCGACCTCCCCGGCCGGAAGCTGTACGCCTTCGGGGCGATCTTCACCGCGGCCGACACCATTTTCCTGCTGTTCCTGCTCCTGTTCCTCGCCTTCTCGCTGTTCTTCTTCACCTCGCTGTTCGGTCGCCTGTGGTGCGGGTTCGCCTGCCCGCAGACGGTCTTTCTCGATGCCTGGGTCCGTCCGGTGGAGAAGTGGATCGAGGGCGACTGGGTGCAGCGCCGCCGCCGGGATGAAGGGCCGTGGACCTTCGACAAGGCCTGGCGCAAGGCCGCCAAGTGGGGGCTCTTCGCGGCCTTCTCGCTGGTCATCTCGATGGCCTTCATGAGCTACTTCTCGGGGGCCCGCGAGCTGTGGACCGGCGAGGCGAGCACCACCTCCTACACCCTGGTCCTGATCTTCGCGGCCGGCTGGTTCTTCGACCTGACCTGGTTCCGGGAGCAGTTCTGCAGCTACCTCTGTCCCTACGCCCGGTTCCAGAGCGCCCTGACGGACGAGGAGACGATCCTCGTCCAGTACGACATCACCCGGGGCGAGCCCCGGGGCGGCAAGAACGCCAAGGATGTCGGCCGCTGCATCGAGTGCAACAAGTGCGTCTTCGTCTGCCCGACCGGGATCGATATCCGGGACGGGTTCCAGCTGGAGTGCATCGCCTGCGCCCGCTGCATCGACGCCTGCGACATCGTGATGGAGAAGCAGGGTCACGAGAGCCTGATCCAGTTCTCCTCCATCGCGGAGCAGCGGGGCCGCAAGCCGCGCGCGGTGCGGCCGCGGACCGTGGTCTATGGGGGGCTGCTGACCGGGATCGCCGCGGCGGCGACGGTGCTGATGGTGGCTCGCGCGCCGTTCGACGCCGCGGTGCAGCGCGCCCCGGGCACCCTGTTCACCCAGGACGCCGACGGGTACGTCCGGAATACCTTCCTGCTGCGGGTCTCCAACAAGCAGCAGGTGGCCGCCCCCATTCCGTTCCATGTCCGGGTCGAGGGCCTGCCGGATGCGGAGGTGATGGTGCAGGACATCAAGCTGGGCACCACCGAGAGCCAGACCGTGCCGCTCATCATCCGGGTGAAGAGCCGCACCGACCTGGCGCGGACCATCCCCATCTCGGTGCACGTCAGCTCCCCGACCAAGGAGGTCGAGGTGGCCGCCACCTTCAAGACCGGAGGACACCTTGCCAACTGAGCGTCCCGGCGGGCGGGCCTGGCCCTGGGCGATCGCGATCGGCCTCGGGCTGGTGGTCGTGGTGAATGCCCTCTTCGCCTACATCGCCGTGCACGGCGCGGATGACGTTGTCGCCTCGTACAACTCCGAAGCCCGCTGAGGAACCGGAGGCCGCCCGGGGCGCCGCGGAGGATCGCGGTGCCCCGGGCGCCTGCTGTCCGCACTGCGGCGCCGCCGTGGAAGGCGACACCGAGAGCTACTGCTGCCGGGGGTGCGAGGTCGCGGCGGCGATCATCCGCGGCGCCGGCCTCGAGCGCTACTACGCCGACCGCACCGCCTTCGCCCCCCGCCCCGAACCCACCGGCAACGACGACTGGACCCGGGTCGAGGTCCTGACCGATCCCGCCGGCCGCTGCGAGGCGCGCCTGGTGGTGGAAGGGCTCCGCTGCGCCTCCTGTGTCTGGGTCACGGAGAAGGTGCTGGAGCGCACTCCCGGCGTGGAACAGGCCATGGTGAGCTATGCCACCGGCCGGGCCACTGTCCGCTGGGACCCGGCCAAGGTGGACCTCCCCGTCCTGGTGCGGCGGATCGCGGCGCTGGGCTACCGGCCCCGCCCCCTGGGCGTGGAAACCGCGCCCGATCGCGGGCTGCTGCTCCGGACTGTGGTCGCGACCATCATCGCCGTCGCGATCATGGGGCTCTACGAGGGGCTCTACGCCGGCTGGTGGTACGGCAGCATCGATCCCGGCTTCGCGGCCCTGTTCCGCTGGACCAGCCTCCTGCTGGCCACGCCCGTCACCATCTGGTGCGCCGAGCCGTTCTTCACCGGGGCCTGGTCGGGCCTGCGGAACCGGGTGCTCCACATGGACCTCCCGATCGCGCTCGGGATCGCGATCACCTATGTCCATGGCCTGATCGCCACCCTGCGGGCACAGGACGGCTACCTCGATTCGCTCGCCATGCTGGTGGCGCTCCTGCTCGCCGGCCGGGTGCTCGAGGCCCGTGGCCGCCGCCGCGCCACCGAGGCGGCCGCAGCCCTCGTCGGCAGCGTGCCGCGCACCGCCCGCCGGGTGCAGGCCCGGGCCGGCGGCGAGCCGGCAATCGACGTGGTGCCGGTCGCCGAGCTGCGCCCCGGCGACCGGGTGGACGCCGGCGCCGGCGAGGAGATTGCCGCCGACGGCACCGTGGCCGAGGGCTCCGGCCAGGTGCGCCTGGCGCTGCTCACCGGGGAGGCCACCCCGGTGCTGGTGGGTCCCGGCGACCGGGTGGTGGCCGGGACCCTGCTGGTGGATGGCGCGCTCACCATCAGCGTGGAGGCGGTCGGCGACGCGACGGTGGTGCACCGCATGGCCGCCGAGCTGCAGGCGGCGCAGGACCGGGGACTCACGCCGACCAGCGCCGACCGGATCGCCCCCTGGTTCACCCTCGCCACCCTGGTGGTCTCGGCGCTGACCCTGGCCGGCTGGTGGGTCGCCCGCGGGGCGGGTGTCGCGGTCGCGAACACCGTCGCGGTGCTGGTGGTGGCCTGTCCCTGCGCCCTCGCGCTGGCCCACCCGCTTTCCGCCGCGGCGGGCCTGGCGGCGGCGGCGCGGCGGGGCTTGCTGCTCCGCTCGAGCGACGCCCTGCTGCAGTTGGCGGGCGTGACCGTGGCCGGCCTCGACAAGACCGGCACCGTCACCGCCGGCACCATCGCCGTGACCGAGGCGAGCGACGCCACCCTGCGCCTCGCCGCCGGGCTCGAGCGCTACAGCGTGCACCCGATCGCCCGGGCCATCACCGCGGAGGCGGCGGCACGCGGCATCCCGCTCCCCCAGGCGCGCGAGGTGCACGAGACCGCCGGCCAGGGGATCAGCGGGGAGATCGACGGGCGGCGCTGGGTGCTGGAGAGTGCCGGCGCGGGCGCCGTGCGCCTGCGCGCCGAGGCCGGGGAGGCGGACGGGGACCAGAATGCGGGCGCGGTGATCCGGCTGGGCGACACCACCCGCGGCGACGCGGCGGAGACCATGGCGGCGTTCCACCGGCTGGGGGTCCGCACCACGCTGCTCACCGGCGACCACGCCGCGGTGGCGGAGTCGGTGGGCCGGGAGGCGCGGGTGGACGCGATCGAGTCACGCCTCGCTCCCGCGGACAAGTCGGCCTGGATCCGCGCCCGCCAGGCGGAGGGCGCCCGGGTGTTGTTCGCCGGGGACGGGCTGAACGACGGTCCGGCGCTGGCGGCCGCGGATGTCGGCATCGCCATGGCCAGCGGGGCCGCCAGTTCGGTGCTGGTGGCGGACGGGATCGTCTCGGTGGGATCGCTGACCCCGGTGGTGGCCGGGATCCGGGCCGGCCGCGCCGCCCGCCGCATGATCCGGCGCAGCCTCCGGCAGGCCATCGTGTATAATGTGGTGTCGGTCGGCGCCGCCGCGGCCGGGTGGGTGAACCCCCTGGTCGCCGCAGTCCTCATGCCGATCTCCAGCGGCCTGGTCCTGTGGAACGCGGCCCGGGTGGAGGCCCTGACCCGGAAGGGGGACTGATGCGCGCCTACCTGCTGCTGCTGCCGCTTGCCCTGATCGTCGGCGGCATCTTCCTCGTGCTCCTCATCCGGGCCGTCAAGGACGGCCAGTTCGATGACCTCGACGATCCGCCCAAGCGGATGCTGCACGACCAGGACTGAGTCCAGCGGGAAGGGGCCTTCAGCGACGCTTGAAGGCCCCTTCACGCACCCGGCGCGAGCTTGCGGCAGGTTCCGACCGGAGGGTCGCATGCCGCGCCTCGTCCTCCCCGCCCTCGCCGCCGCGCTCTGCGGCGCCGCCCCCCTCGCCGCGCAGGACCCCGCGCTCCCCGCGCCGGCCCGCCCGATTCAGGTCACCGACTCCGCCGTCGCCCGTGGCCGGGCGCTGTTCCACGGCAGTGCCGGCTGCGTCATGTGCCACGGCGATGCCGGGGTGGGCACCGACAGCGGCCCCGCGCTGGCGCAGGGGATCTGGCTGCACGGCCCCGACACCTACGAGGGGATCCTTGCCCGGGTGGTGCACGGGCTGCCCAAGGCCTGGACCACCCGCGGCGTCACCATGCCGATGCGGGGCTGGGCCGAGCTGAGCGACGAGCAGGCCCGCGACGTGGCCGCCTACGTGTGGGAGATCAGCCACGCCTGGCGGGCCCCGGCGGCTGCACGTCCGCCTTCATGAGCAAAGATTCCTCGACCGTTCAACCGGGCTTCGGCCGCCAGCGGTTACCATTGTCCCCGGTGAGTCAGGCGCCCCGCGATGAACGGTCAACAAGGAGGACCGTATGAAACTCACCAAGCTTCAGGCCGGCGTCCCCACCCTCACGCGTGACATCGACGAGGTGTTCGACCGGTTCCTGAATGCGCCGCTCCCCTTCCCGGCGTTCAACTACGAGCCCCTGAAACGGGCGATGGAAGGGACCTGGATGCCCGCGCTGGACCTGACGGAGACCGAGAAGGAGTTCGTGATCCGGGCCGAGGTGCCCGGGGTCCCGCGCGAGAACCTGGACGTGCACCTCGAGAACGAGGTGCTCACCCTGACCGGCCACCGAGAGAAGATGGTCCGCGAGGTGAACGAGCAGGTGCTGTGGGAGGAGCGCGAGACCGGGAAGTTCCTCCGCACCATCCGCCTGCCCAAGGCGGTGGAGGCTGGCAGGGTCGAGGCTCACTACAACGAAGGCGTCCTGACGGTCCGCCTGCCGAAGATCGCCACGGCGATCAAGAACAAGATCGTCATCAAGGCCTGAGCCCGATCGCACCGCTCGCCGCCCCGGCCCAGCCTCGGTCGGGGCGGCGTTGTTCTGAACGCACCTCCCGCAGGACCCCCGGCCCTGGCGCCGCGCCGGGGTGTGACGGATCCAGCGGCGCCACCGGAGCCGGACGATGTTCAGACTCAGCGCCCGGGGCCACCGCCTCACCTCGGAAGAACAGGCGGCCATCTATGCCGAGGCCGTCCGCCTGGGCCGGGAATTCCCGCGGCTGACCGACTGTCATGTGATCGTCACCGTACTGCACCGGGACGCCGCCGGCGCCCCGGTGGCCGTCGCCTTCCGCGTGGCCCTCACCGTCGGTGACGGGGAGCTGGCCGTGTGCCGGCCGGCGAAGCCGACTTTCGACGAGGCCCTGGCCGACGCGGTGGAGGCGGCACGCCGCCAGCTGCGCGACCATTTCAATGGCTCCCCCTCGCACTCACACGCGGCCGGTGTCTGACGCCGGCCGTACCATGGAGGACAGCATGTCCCGGACCACCAAGGGGGTGGGCAAGGCCGCCCGGAATCTCGCCGGCAAGGCTCGCACCGCGGTCGTGAAGGCGGAGCAGCGCATCGAGAAGACCGTACGCCGGCGGCGCCGTGCTCGCGCCGTGCGGGAAGCCGCCACCACGGCGCTCGCCGCCGGGGCGGCGGTCCTCGCCAGCGGAGCCGTGCGCGAGGCCGATGCCCTGATCCGGCGCCGTCGTTCGCGAACCCGGCCGGCAGCAGCGTTCTGTTTCGAAGTCCCGGTCCCGCTCGATCCCGAACGCACCGTGGAGCGGGTGACCGACGCGCTCAAGGCGGAAGGGTTCGGCGTGGTGACGCGGCTCGACCTCGGGGCGACGCTCCGGGAGAAGCTCGGAATCTCCTTCCGGCCCTACCTGGTGCTTGGCGTGTGCAATCCGGCGCTGGCGCGCCGCGTGGTGGAGGCCCGGCCCGAGGCGGGGCTCCTGCTCCCGTGCTCGGTCAGTGTCGAGGCGGGTGCCGAGGGGACGTCCATGGTGCGCATCGGTGATCCGCAGGCGATGCTCACCGTCGGCGGACTCGACCAGGATCCGGAACTCTCGGCCGTGGCGGCCGACGCGCACGACCTGCTCCACCGGGTGGCGGAGCACCTGGGCCGGCACGCCCGGAGCATCGCCTTCTAGGCGATTCCGGTCAGGGCCGGGTGACGGCGCCGGCGCGGTGGTGCACCCAGCGCCGCCAGTCGGCGCCAGACCGCGGCCTGGCCCGCGCGCGACTGCCACCGGGCCCGCCATGCCGGCCAGGGCGCCAGTGCCGCCGTGGCGCGTCTCCGGGCGGCGGCGAGGAGGTCCTCCCCGCCCGATGGTTCGCCCAGCCACTCGAGCAGCACCCCCGCGTCGTGCCAGTCGCCCAGCGCGTCCTGCATGGCATGCAATTCCTCCAGCCAGGCGGCCAGCTCCGCGCCGCCCCAGGGCTCGAGGCATTCCAGCCGGTAGCGCAGGCGCTTCACCCGCCGCCGCAGGGCGTGCAGTGGCGCGGCCCTGGGATCGAGCGGATCGGGCTGGCCCTCGACCAGCCAGCCGGGCGCGAGCAGGACCCGCGTCAGGGCCGGCGCGACCAGCGCCGGTCCCACGCGCCACGGCGGCAGCGACGCAAGCGGATGGAAGGTCGGCTCCGCCACCCAGCGTTCGACACCCTCGAGCGTCCGCCGGAGGCTTCCCCGCGCCACCGCGCGCCGGGCCAGCGCCAGCGCCGCGGCGCGCGCCTCCTCCAGGCGCTGCCGCAGCGCCGGGAGGGTCTCGAGCACCGGGATCAGGTGGCCCTGCAGCACGTCCAGGTCGCGCAGCGCGCCGAGGCGCCGCTCCACCTCGCGCAGCACGGCGGGGCGGACCGCCGGTGGCAGCGCCAGCAGCGGCCGCCAGACGACGAGCGCGGCGTGCAGCCGACGGGCTGTCACCCGGGCGCGGTGGGCGCCCTCCGCGTCGGCGGGATCGATCCGGGCCCCCGCGGCGAACCGCTCCAGCCTGGCGGCCAGCTGCGGCACGATCGCGGGGCCGCAGGCGCCGCCGCGCCGGGGAGACATCACCTTCCGCCCCAGCGCCGGCGCGCGGTAGATTCGCCCATCAGCCGGCGGGCGGGACGGTGGGCACCTCGCGGCTGCGGCGCACCATCGCGGTGACATCCCCGCGCGTCGGGTGGCTGAAGCCGGCGTCGCAGAGGTACGGGGCGACCGGCGCCTCGGGACCATACAGCAGCACCGACTCGGCCCCGTGCTCCAGCACCCGGCCGAGCACTTCGCGGCGGGCGCTGGGGGCGGCGAACACCAGCCGGGCCGCACCCTCCTCGTGCAGCGCGGCGAGGGCGGCGGCGACCTCCAGCGGCCCGGCCAGGCCGTCGTCCACCAGGATCACGGTCCGGTCTTCCACCGGGACCTCCGGCGCCCCGGCCCGCCAGGCGCGGGCGAGGTACTCCGCGGCCCGCCGCGCCTCGGCCAGCAGCGTGTCGAGGTAGTCCGCGGGGAGGGCCAGCTGCCGGAGCAGGGACTGATCCAGCAGGGGACAGCCATTGGCGATGGCGCCGAAGGTGGCATGGGGCCGCCCGGGGACCTCGAGCCGGCCCACCGCGACGACATCCAGCGGGGCGCGGAGGAGGCGGGCCACCTCGCCCGCCACCTGCACCCCCGTCGCGGAGAGTGCCAGCACCACCGGCAGCTCCGGGACCGCCACCTCCAGTCCGGCCGCCAAGCGGCGGCCCGCCTCCGCCCGGGTCAGGATCAGCATTCGTTCCTCCTTTCCGGGGGGCATTCCAAATTGGGCCGGCGACATGAGCAGAACGTGAAGGCGCGGTAACGGATGCCCGAGATCCACGCGATCTTTGTCTTCGAGGTGGCCCAGGCCATCGACCTGGACGGCGTCGAGCGCCTGCTTGGCGGCAGCTCGGCCCGGCAGCTGTTCCGGCATCGGGGCCGCGCCACCTCGTTCTTCCAGTACCGCCCCGCCCCGCTCCGCATCGCGCGGGAGCGCCCCTCGATTCCCGTGCAGCAGTGGAACACGCGGCCCGTCGTGGACCTCCTCCTCTACGACTTCGGCGCGGCATCGGTGACATACGAACTGGAAGTGCCCGGCGGCCTGGGGGAGCTGCAGCAGGCCAGCGCCGCGCTTCGCGCCACCGACCTGCTCCGGCAGGAGGCCCGGGGGCAGGTCGAGGCGCTCGTCAGCTCGGTGTCCACCGCGGTCCAGCGGGGCCGAGTGGCGGAATTCAGCGAGGACTACACCCTGTTCGGCATGTCCGCCAACCCGGGCCCCGGCACGGCGCTGGAATTCTGCGCCGCGCACGCCGGGCCGATCGCCCGGCTGCTGCGGCCGGCCGCCGGGGGCCTGTCGGAGGAGGAGGTGACCAACGCCACCGAGGCGCGGATCTCGTTCGGGCCCAACGACGTGAGCATCGTGGACTGGGACGCGGCGTTCGTGCTCGATCCGGAGCCGGAGGACGTCCGCGCCGTGCTGGAGTTTGCCAACGTGCAACTGCTCGAGATGCGCTGGCTGGACCAGCAGCTCGACATCGCGATCGAGCGCTCCTACCAGCTGCTGGGACGATCGCCGGGGCTGCGGCTTCTCTTCCCTTCCGCCGCCGCGACCGACCTGCGCCAGGTCGCGGAGCTGCAGCTGGAAAGCGCCGTGCTGCTGGAACGGGTGACCAACGCGCTGAAGGTCTTCGGCGAGGAGTACCTGACGCGGATCTACCGGCTGGCGGCCACCCGGTTCCAGCTGGGGGAGATGGACGCCTCGATCAGCCGCAAGCTGAGCACCATCGAGAGTATCTACCAGAAGCTCTCGGACCGGGCCGCCGGGGCACGGATGGAGACGCTGGAGTGGGTGGTGATCCTGCTGATCGCGCTGGAGATCGTGCTCTCCCTGATCCGCGGCTGAGGCCCGCCCGTGCCGCCCCTCACGCGGGCCTTCGTCAAGTCGGGGTTCCTGGCCCTGGTTCTCTCCCTGCTGCTGGAACTGCTCCAACTCCGGCCGGCGGGGCTGTGGCCCGCGCTGCCCGGCGCGGCGCTGCACCTGCTCGCCCTGCACCTCGTCACGGTCGGCTGGCTGTTCCAGGTGATCACCGGGGTCGCGTTCTGGATGTTCCCGAAGCACCCGACCCGACCACCCCGTGGGCCAGAGCCACTGGGCTGGGCCGCGCTCCTGCTCATGAACGCCGGGCTGGCCGTGCGCCTGCTCGGGGAGCCCTGGCGGCTGGGGTGGAACGGCCCGGCGTGGCCGCTGCTGCTCTCGGCCCTGCTCCAGCTCGCGGCGGTCGGGTGCGTCACCCTCCTCCTCTGGCCCCGGATCCGGGGACTGCGGGACGACGGGTGATGCCGCCGCTCAGCGTGGTGCTGCTCCGCGGCTCCCAGGTGGCCCTGCTGCTCGGCACGGCACTCGGGGCGCTCCTCCTGGCGGGTGAACCGTCACTGGGCGGGCGGCTGCCGAGCCTGCGCGAGACCCACCAGACGCTGCTGCTCTTCGGCTGGCTGCTGCCGTTCGTGCTGGGCACGGCCTACTGGATGTTCCCCCGGCACGCCGCCGGAGCGTCTCGCGGCCATCCGTCGCTCGCTCATGCCGGCGCGACAACCTACTGGGCCGGGCTCCTCCTCCGGCTGGCCGGAGCAGTAGTCGGGATGCGCGGTGCGGTGCTATCGGGGACGGTCGGGTTGCTGCTCGGCGGGGCCATCCTGGTGGTGCAGCTATGGCGGCGGGTGCGGCCATTCGGCGTCGGGCGCCCCGGACACTAGGCCCGGCCGGCGCCTTTCCGGTCGCCCACCAGGTCCGCGACCGTCGTCTCACGGAAGAACTGGGACAGCTTCTCGGACACACCCTTCCACCGCTGGTGGGCGGCGCAGGCGTTGTGGTCGCTGCAGGTCGCCCGCCCCATCAGGCAGGTCCGCTTTCCGGACAGGTCCGGCTCGAACAGCTCCACCACCTCCACCAGGGCGATCCGGTCCGCGGGCCGGGACAGCCGGAATCCCCCCAGCTTGCCGCGGGTGGACTCCAGGACCCCGGCCCGGGCGAGCTGGTGCAACGTCTTGGACAGGTAGTTCGCCGGGATCCCAAGGGTCTCGGCGATCCGTGCCGCGCCGACCGGAGTGCCGTCGCGCTCCTCCGCGATGGTCAGCACCGCGCGAAGGGCATACTCGGCGGTCTGGTTCAGCATTCAGACTCCCGGCCGGGCTCCGGCCATGAAGCAGGTTTCATCTTCCTAAATATCATCTGTTCATGCGAATATCGCGATACTTGATCCCGAATTAACGGCGCCTCCCCCGCAGGGAGCCCCACGAATCCCGTGAAAGTCTCTTCACCCGATGGAGTTGCCCATGCGGTTCTCCTCTCCTGGCCTTCGACGCCTCATCCCCTCCCTCGGCCTCACCGCCCTGCTGGCGTGCGGCGGCGGTGACAAGGCTCCCGCGGCCGCCGGTGCCCAGGCCCCGGCCGCGGCTGCCACCGGCGACCTGACCCCGTTCCAGCAGGAGCATGGCATCGGGCCGATCACCACGGTGGTCCAGCTCGGCCCGGTGGACGCCGCCCAGGCGGCGGAAGGCAAGACGCTGTTCGAGACCAAGTGCTCCGCCTGCCACAAGCTCACCGACAAGTACGTGGGGCCGCCGCTGGGTGAAGTGACCACCCGCCGGTCCGCGACCTACATCATGAACATGATCCTCAACCCCGAGGGGATGTACACCAAGCATCCCGTCGCCCGCCAGCTCCTCGGGGAGTACATGACCCAGATGCCCAACCTGGGCCTGACGGAAGCCCAGGCCCGCCAGCTGGTGGAATACCTGCGCACGCAGGTGACGCAGTGACGGGGCGCCCGCCCCGCCCGGCCCGAACGGTCTGACCCAGGAGACTCCCACGATGCGCGCACCCACGACCCTCCGCGGTACGCTGGCGCTGGCCGGCCTGCTCGCGGCTTCCCTCTCCACCGCCTGTGCCCGTCCGGCCGCGCAGGCGGGCGGCACCGCCGACGACGCGAGCCGGGTGTACGTCGCCCCCGGGCAGTACGACGACTTCTACATGTTCGCTTCCGGCGGGTTCTCGGGCCAGGTCGCGGTGTACGGCCTCCCGTCGGGCCGGCTGCTCCGGGTGATCCCGGTGTTCTCGCAGGACGGGGAGAAGGCGTACGGCTACAGCGAGCAGAGCAAGCCGATGCTGGAGACCAGCTACGGGTTCATCCCGTGGGACGACTCGCACCACCCCTCCCTCTCGAAGACCGACGCCCTGAATGACGGGCGCTGGCTGTTCATCAACGGCAACAATACCCCGCGGGTGGCCCGGATCGACCTGGCGGAGATGAACACCAAGGAGATCATCGAGATCCCCAACTCGGCGGGCAACCACGCCTCGCCGTTCGTCACCCAGGGCACCGAGTACGTGGTGGCGGCGACCCGGTTCAGCGTCCCGACCCCGCAGAGGGACGTGCCGATCGCCAGCTACAAGGAGAACTTCAGCGGGCTCATCTCCTTCATCCGGGTGGATTCGGCCACGGGGAAGATGAGCCTCGCGTTCCAGATCCACGTCCCCGGCTTCGACTACGACCTCGCCCGCCCGGGCAAGGGGCCGTCGCACGGCTGGGCCTTCTTCACCTCGTACAACACCGAGCAGGCCAACACCCTGCTGGAGCGCAACGCCTCCCAGAACGACAAGGACGTGATCGCCGCGGTGCACTGGACCGTGGCGGAGCAGTGCGTGGCCCAGGGCAAGGGCAAGACCTGGCCCGCGAAGTACGCCCACAACTGGGTGGACGGCGCCGACATCGCCCATTCCGAGATGCTGAGCGGCGCCACGGTGCTGGAGCCCGCGGACTGCCCGGGCCTGCTGTACTTCCTGCCCACCCCGAAGTCCCCGCACGGCGTGGACGTGGATCCCACCGGTGAGTTCATCAACGCCGGCGGCAAGCTGGCGGCGCTGATCCCGGTATTCAGCTTCTCGAAGGTCTCGGCGGCGATCGCCGGCAACGCAGTGGACCGCGAGATCAACGGCATCCCGGTGCTCAAGTACGAGTCTGTCCTCTCGTGCGAGGTGAAGGACCCCGGGCTCGGCCCGCTGCACACCGAGTTCGATGCCAACGGCAACGCCTACACCTCGATGTTCATCTCCTCCGAGATCGTGAAGTGGCGGGTGAAGGACTGCACCGTGCTCGACCGGATCCCGACCTACTACGCCATCGGCCACCTGCTGGTGCCCGGCGGGGACACCCGCAAGCCGGACGGGCAGTACGTGATCGCGCTCAACAAGATCACCAAGGACCGCTACCTGCCGACCGGCCCGGAGCTGGCGCAGTCGGCCCAGCTGATCGACATCACCGGCGACAAGATGCACCTGCTGCTCGACTTCCCGACCGTGGGCGAGCCGCACTACGCCCAGGCGATCCGGGCCTCGGTGATCAAGGACCGCCAGATCAAGACGTTCGCGCTGCAGGACAACAAGGACCCGTACGTCACCCGGCAGGAGAAGGACGCCCGGGTGGAGCGGAAGGGGCACGCGGTCCACGTCTTCATGACCGCGATCCGCAGCCACTTCGTGCCGGACAACATCGAGGGCATCGAGGTCGGGGACAGCGTGTTCTTCCACCTGACCAACCTGGAGCAGGACTGGGACGTACCGCATGGCTTCGCGGTCACCGGGGCCCAGAACTCGGAACTGCTGGTGATGCCGGGCCAGACCCGCACGCTGGTCTGGGTGCCCCAGCGCCCCGGCGTGCTGCCCTTCTACTGCACCGACTTCTGCTCGGCGCTGCACCAGGAGATGCAGGGGTACATCCGGATCTCGCCCCGCGGCGCCGGCGTCCCGATCTCCTTCAATACCCCGAAGTAGCTCCCGCGCCGGCCTGGCTCTCCTCCCGGGGGGGCCGGGCCGGCCGGGACAGGACCCGATCATGACCCGTTCTTCCCGACTCTGGCTCGCCGCCGCCGCGCTCTCGCTCGCGCTGGTCTACTGGCTTCCGCTGTGGCACATCAGCCTCAAGGCGCCGCAGTACCCCGAGGGCCTTGGCCTCTACATCTCGGTCAACCGCATCGTGGGCGAGAAGCCGCAGGACCTCGAGAGCATCAACAACCTCAACCACTATATCGGGATGAAGCGCATCACCCCGGCCGACATCCCGGAGCTGCGGTTCATGCCGTGGCTGGTGGGCGGGCTGCTGGCGCTGGGCCTGGCCGGGGCGGCGACCGGGAACCGGCGCCTGCTGCAGGCCTGGGTCGTGCTGTTCCTGGTGGGGGCGCTCGCGGGCCTGGCCGACTTCTACCGCTGGGGATACGACTACGGCCACAACCTGGCCGACGACGCCATCATCAAGATTCCGGGCATGAGCTACCAGCCGCCGCTGATCGGCCCGAAGAAGCTGCTCAACTTCCATGCGTCGTCCTGGCCGGCGGCCGGCGGCATGATCCTCATCGCCGCACTGGGCATCGGCATGGTGCTCACCTGGCGCGAGTCGCGCCGCCGTCCGGTGGGGCTGGCGGCGTGAGGCTCCGCGCGCTCCACCGGCTCGCGGCCCTCGGGACGCTGGTTACCGGGCTCGCCTGCGCGGGCACGGGACCGCGCCCGCTGGCCCTGGGCCAGGAGCCCTGCACCCACTGCCACATGACGGTGCTGCAACCGGAATTCGCCGCCGAGGCGGTGCTCTCGACCGGCCGGACCTTCGTGTTCGATGACGTGGGCTGCCTGCTGGCCTGGCTGGGGGAGCAGTCGGAGCGGCCGGCCGCGCTCTGGGTCTGGAGCACCGTGCCGGGGGAGGGATGGCTGCCGGCAGAACAGGCGCTCTACGTCCACGCCGGAAGCCTGCACACCCCGATGGGCAGTCAGCTCGCGGCCGTCCGCGCCGGGACGGGTGCGGACAGCCTGGCCGGTGCCCTCGGGGGAGAACTCCGTACCTGGCCCGACCTGCTGCACGAGCAGGCCGGCGCGGGGGCCTCGTGATCCTTGCCCTGCTGCTCGCGCTGGCGGCGTCCCCCCCCCGGACCCTCGTGGTCGGCTCGGCCACCGCGTACCCGACGATCGCGGCGGCGCTGGCCGGCGCCGCCGACGGCGACACGATCCTGGTGCCCGCCGGCGACTACCGGGAGCCCACCCCGCTCGAGCTCCGGCATCGGGTAGTGCTCCGGGGCGAGGGCCGGCCGGTGCTGCACGGGGGCGCCGGCAACCTGCTGGTGATCCGGGCCGACAGCGTGACCGTCACCGGGCTGGTGCTCGACGGCATGGAGCCGAGCGCGACCGAGGACCGCGCCGCCATCCTGGTCGAGGGGGCGCGGGCCTGCGTCATCGAGGACAACGAACTCCGGCGCACCTTCTTCGGGGTGTACCTGAGCCGGGCCACCGGCTGCCTGGTGCGGCACAACCGGATCGCCGGGCAGGCCACGACCGAGGTGCTCACCGGCAACGCCATCCACGGGTGGAACTCGCGCGAGCTGGTGATCCAGGACAACGACCTCACCGGCCACCGGGACGGGATCTACTTCGAGTTCGTCACGGCGGCGCGGGTGGAGCGGAACCGGAGCACCGGGCAGCTGCGCTACGGGCTGCACTTCATGTTCTCCGACAGCTGCCGCTACATGGGTAATACCTTCGACCGGAACGGCTCGGGAGTGGCGGTGATGTACAGCCACCACGTCACCATGGAAGGCAACACCTTCGCCCACAGCTGGGGCAGCGCCGCCTACGGCCTGCTGCTCAAGGAGATCACCGACAGCCGGATCAGCGGCAACCGGATCGACCAGAACAGCGTGGGGCTGTACGGCGAGGGCGTGAACCGGGTCGTGATCCGGGGCAACAGCTTCACCGGGAACGGCTGGGGGGTGCAGATCCTGGCCAACGCGCAGGACACGCGCTTCGAGCGGAATGCCTTCGCCGGCAACGCCTTCGACGTGAGCACCAACAGCGTGCACGCGGCGAGCGTCTTCCGGGAAAACCACTGGGACCGCTACACCGGCTACGACCTGGACGGCGACGGCGTGGGCGACGTGCCCTTCGCCCCGGTGCGGCTGTTCGCCGTGGTGGTGCAGCGGGATGCCCCGGCGCTGATCCTGCTCCGGAGCTTCTTCGTGACCCTTCTCGACCTGGCGGAACGGGTGGCCCCGGTCCTCACCCCGCGCGCCCTCGAGGATCCCCGGCCGCTCCTGCACTGGCCGGCGGAGGCGCCATGAACGCGGTGACCGCGCGGGGACTCCACAAGCGCTACGGCGCCCTGCCCGTCCTCCGCGGGGTGGACCTCGAGGTACCGGCGGGCCGGATCACCGGCCTGGTGGGGCCCAACGCCGCGGGCAAGTCCACCCTGATCAAGATGCTGCTGGGCCTGGTCCGGCCCGATGCCGGCGAGCTCCACGTGCTGGGGCACCGGGTCAACGGCGACGAGGGTTACCGCCGTCAGGTGGGCTACATGCCGCAGGCGGCCCGCTTCCCCGACAACCTGACCGGGGCCGAGGTGCTCGCGATGGTGCGCGACCTGCGCGGCGGCGGCCGGGAGGACACCTCGCTGCTGGACCAGTTCGGTCTCGGCGGGGAGCTGGCCAAGCCGGTCCGGAGCCTCTCCGGCGGCACCCGGCAGAAGCTCTCGGCCTCGCTGGCGTTCCTGTTCCAGCCGGATCTGCTCATCCTCGACGAGCCCACGGCGGGGCTCGACCCGGTGGCCTCCGGGATCTTCAAGGATGCCCTGGCGCGTGCCCGGGCGCGCGGGACCTCGATCCTGGTGGTGACCCACACGCTGGCGGAGCTGGAGGCGCTCGCGGACGACCTGATCTTCCTGCTGGAGGGACGGGTGGCGTTCCACGGGCCGGTGCCGGCGCTGCTCACCCGGACCGGCGTCGCCGGGTTGGAGCGGGCAGTCGCCAGCCTGATGCTGGAGGGCGCCGCATGAGCACCGCGCGGAAGATCCTCCGCTACCAGCTGCGTGACATCGTCCGGAACCGCTGGGTGCTGGGCTACGCGGTCACGCTGCTGATCCTGACCGAGGCGCTGCTGCAGCTCAACGGCGACCCGGGCAAGGTGGTGCTCTCGCTGCTCAACGTGGTCCTGATCTTCGTGCCGCTGGTCGCGCTGACCTTCGGCACCCTGTACCTCTATTCGGCCCGGGAGTTCATCGAGCTGCTGCTGGCGCAGCCGGTGAGCCGGCCGGCGATGTACTGGGGGCTGTGGGGCGGGCTGGCGCTGCCGCTGGCCGCGGCGCTGGTGGCCGGGGTCGGGTTCCCGTTCCTGTTCACCGGGGCGGCGGGGCTGCCGCTGCACGCCCTCGTGGTGCTGCTGGGGACGGGGGCGCTGCTGACCTGCGCCTTCACCGCGATCGCGTTCCTGATCGCCCTGGCCTTCGAGGACCGGGCGCGCGGGTTCGGGGTGGCGCTGCTCACCTGGCTCGGGTGTGCGGTGGTGTATGACGGGCTGGTGCTGCTCGCGGTGACCCTGCTCCGGCGCTGGCCGCTGGAGACCCCGCTGCTGGTGCTCACCCTGCTCAACCCGCTGGACCTGGGGCGGATCCTGCTGCTGCTCGACTTCGACGTGGCGGCGCTGATGGGGTACACCGGGGCGGTGTTCCGGCAGTTCCTGGGATCGGGCGGCGGGCGCCTGCTCGCGGCGACGGCGCTGCTGCTGTGGACCGCGGGGCCGTTGCTGCTGGGGCTCCGGCGGTTCCGGCGGCGGGACTTCTAGCCCGGCTCAACCCACCGTGCGCCGGATGAACGCGCGCACCCCGACGGTCCCCAGCACCAGCGCGGAGCCCGTGAGCGCGCCGAGGAAGGCCCACACCGGCATGTGCGGGAGGCCGGGGGTGAGCGCGGCCCGCAGGCCCTCGCTCATGTACACCAGGGGGTTGAGCAGCACCAGCAGCTGCAGCCACGGGATGGCGTGCAGCAGCGCCCAGGGGTAGTACACGCAGCCGAGGAAGGTGATCGGCACCACCACCACGGCGAACATCAGCCCGATCTGCTGCGGGCGCACGATGGTGCCGAGCGCCAGGCCCAGGGCCCCGGCGGTGAGGCTGGCGAGCGCCACCACGAGGATCAGCAGCGGCCAGCTGGCCACGTGCACCTGCACCGGGCTCACCGGAATCACGCTCACCAGCGGGAAGACCACCAGCCCGGCGATCACCCCCTGCGCGGCCCCCATCACCAGCTTCTCGATCGCCACCAGCGCCACCGGGACCGGCGCGAGCACCCGGTCCTCGATCTCGCGGGTGACGCCCAGCTCCATGGAGAGCGGCAGCGCCACGCTGGAGATCCCGGTGAAGACCATGCCCACCGCCACCAGGCCCGGCACCACCACCGTCGCGTAGCTCACCCCCGCCGCCCCGCCCTGCACCCCCGCGCCGATCTTCGGCAGCACGTAGGTGAAGACGAACACGAACAGCAGCGGGTTCATGACCGTCCGCACCATGAGCGGGACGAAGCCGCGGCGCAGCACCCGCAGGTCGCGCAGCACCATGCCCCACAGGGGGGCCAGGTAGCCCTCAGTCACGCAGTTCCCGCCCCGTCAGCTGCAGGAAGACATGCTCCAGCGTCGGGTCATGGACCGCCACGTCGCGGAGCCCCGCCGGCAGGGCCGCCTCCACCAGCCGGGGCAGCAGGCCGTCGCCGGCGGTGGCCAGCACCCGGAGGCCGGCGGCGGTCGGTTGCACTTCGCGGACGGCGGGCAGCGCCGCCAGAGCGGCGCGGATGCCGTCGTCGGGGCGTTCCAGCGAGAGCTCGATCACCGAAGCGGCACCCACGCCCTGCTTGAGCTCCGCCGGCGTGCCGGTCACCAGCACCCGGCCGTGATCCATGATCGCGAGGCGGTCGCTGAGCCGGTCGGCCTCTTCCATGTAATGGGTGGTGAGCAGCACCGTGATCCCATCCCGCTTGAGGCCCTGCACCAGCTGCCACAGCGCCAGGCGGCTCTGCGGGTCGAGGCCCGCGGTGGGTTCATCGAGGAAGAGCATGCCGGGCCGGTGGGCGATCGCCCGGGCGATCTGCACCCGCTGCGCCAGCCCGCCCGAGAGCGCCACGGTCATGCTGTCTGCCCGGTCGGCGAGGCGGAACTGTTCCAGCAGCTCGCCCGTGCGCCGGGTGGCCTCGGCCCCGCTGAAGCCGAAGTAGCGGCAGTGGAAATACAGGTTCTCGGCGACGGTGCAGGAGCGGTCGAGGGTGTTGTACTGGGTGACCACCCCGATGGCGCGGCGGACCGCGGGGCCGTCCTGCGCGACGCTCCGGCCACTCACGGTCACCTGGCCGGCGGTGGCGTGGATGCGGGTGGTGCAGATGCCGACGGTGGTGGTCTTGCCGGCGCCGTTCGGCCCGAGCAGGGCGAAGATCTCGCCCGGCCGCACCGCGAGGTCGATGCCGGCCACCGCCTCGACCGGCGGCGGGCCCGGATAGGTCTTGCGCAGCCCCTCGATGCAGAGCGCGTCCGCCACGCCGGCCGCTCAGCCCTTCCGCGCGGCGAGGTAGGCCTGGCGCGCCTGCAGCACGGCGTCCACCAGCGGCGCCGGATCGAACCGCACCGGGTCGGTGCACGGCAGGCCGGTGTCCCGGGTGGCGGCGGCGCAGGCGGCCCGCGCCTCGGCCTCGGGGAGGTCGTAGGTGTTGAGCGCGATCGCCACCGTCTTCGTGGGGTGCACGTAGCCCGCCATGGTCTCGTACATCCGGACGTACTCGGCGAGCGGCGGGATCTTGAGCCACGAGGCCTTGCGGTAGTCGCCGATGTATTCGCGGGTGGCCTGATGGCAGAGGATCAGGGCATCGGGGCAGGAGCCGTGCAGCAGGCCGCAGGTCACCCCGGAGTAACCTGGATGGTTGAGGCTCCCCTGCCCCTCCACCAGCACAATCTCCGCGTCCTTCGCTCCCTCCAGCACCAGCCATTCCGCGGCCCCGGCGATGAAGTCGGCCACCACCGCGTCCACCGCGATGCCCCAGCCCTCGATCATGATGCCGGTCTGCCCGGTGGCCACGAACCGGGTGCGGGCCCCGCGCGCGTTGAGCTGGCGGGTGATCTGCAGCTGGCTGGTCATCTTGCCGACGTTGCAGTCGGTGCCGACGGTCAGGATCACGAACGGTTCGACCGTCTTCGCCCGGCCCGAGGCGACCGGCAGGTCGGCCGGCGGGCGGCGGAGGTCGTGGATGGTGCGGCCCCGTTCGCGGGCGCGGGCCGCGAGCGCGGGGTCCTCGGTCAGGAAGGTGTGCAGTCCGCTCCAGATGTCGCAGCCGGCATCGAGCGCGGCGAGCAGCCAGCCGCGCCATTCGTCGGGGAGCCGCCCACCCATCGGCGCGATCCCGATCAGCACCTGGTCGGCGCCGCGCGCGAGCCCTTCCTGCATGCTGGCCAGTACCGGGATATCGCCACCGAAGCCGAGCACCTCGCCCACCGTCTTCCCGGCGGTGACCCGGTCCACCACCCCGACGATGCGGTCGGGCAGGTAGCGGATGACGGAGTTGGCGGTCTTGGAGGTGAGGGGGCCGAACTCGCCGTCGGCCAGGATCAGGATGCGGGAGCCGTGCATGGGACGCCGGGGACGGGGACAGGGGTATTGGGAGACGGCCAAAGGTAAGCTGGCCGGGTGCGGGGCGAAACACCGCGAAACGACGCGGGGCCCGGCCGCTGGCCGGGCCCCGCCGGGGCCTCCCGGAGCCTGCCCCGGGGGCTACTTCTTGTCGTCGTCGTCCTCGACCAGCTCGGCGTCCACGGTCTCGCCGGCCCCCTTGCCGAGCTGCTTGGCCGGCTCGCCCGCGCCGGCGCCGAGCAGGCCCATCTTGGCCTTGAGCTCGAGCAGCTGCTGGTCCGGCGCGCCCTTGTACTCCAGCGCCTGGAACTGCTGCAGCAGGCTGTCGCCCTCGAACTCGTTCTGCAGCTCGGCGGCGGCGATCATCTTCCGCTCCTGCTGCTCGATCTTCTCGGTCATCCGTTCGAACGACTCGAAGGCCGACTTGTCGGACATGCCCGACATGGTCTCCTGGATGCGCTGCTGGGCCTCCGCCCGCCGGGCCCGCGCCACCAGGATGTTCTTCTTGCGCTTGGCTTCCTCGATCTTGTCGTTGAGCGAGCGCAGCGAGGCCTTGAGGTTCTCGGTCTCGGCCTTGTGCTTGACCCAGGTCTCGTGCAGCTGCTGGGCGCCCTGCATCGCCTCGTTGTAGCGCAGCAGCGCCTGCTTGGCCAGGTCGTCGCGCCCCTCCTGCACCGCCAGCATGGCGCGCCGTTCCCAGTCCTCGGCCTGCTTGCGCATGGCTTCGGCGTCGGCCTGGAGCTTCTTCTCGTCCGCGATGGCGGAGGCCACCTGCTGCTTGGCCTTGGCCAGCTGCCCCTTCATGTCGGCGATCAGCTGGTTCAGCATCTTCTCGGGGTTCTCGGCCCGGGAGATGAGGTCGTTGAGGTTCGACCGGATGAGCGTCGAGAGACGGTCAAAGATCCCCATGCGGAGTCACTCCCGGTACGGCGCCAGCGCGCCGAGATGCGTGGCCAGGGCGAGCGTGATCGAATCGAAGCTCGCCTCGAACTCGTTGAAGTCCAGGTTCTCCAGCTCCAGGGTGTCCACCAGCACCACCTGGTCGCCCTCCAGCCCGTAGGCCCCGTGCACCAGGTCGCGGGCGTTGTACCCCAGCAGCTCGCGGCAGAGGGCAGTCTGGCGATCCACGCCCTCGGGCAGCGCCATGACGTTCACCCGGAGCACCACCACCGGCGGCGCGTAGTGGACCACCACCTCCGCCCCGGCCATGGTCCGCACCACCCAGGTGCCGCCGTTGAGCTCCTCGACCTCGGCACTGCCGCTGTCGAGCCGGTTGATGAAGCCTTCGATGTCGTCCCGGGATCGCATCCGCGACCTCCCTTGCTGAACGTCGGACTTGCCGCTGAATCTAATCGAGGCGGCCCCGGCCGGGCCGGGTGCCCCGCGCTGTCCCGCCCTCCCGCAACAGCCGCTCCAGCCGGACCACCCGGACCTCCAGCTCGGCCACGTCCGCCATGAGCTGCCCCTGGGCCTTGGGGGTCCGGGCCTCGATCCACCGCGCGACCGCCCGGCCGATCGGCCCCATGAACAGGGCCCACGAGGCGGTGGCCCCGGCGCCGAGCAGGATCACGACCGCGACGGCCTCCATGGCAGCCGACCTCACCGCCCGGCCGGCGGCCGTGCCGGCCGCGCCCGGATTCCCGTGCCGCTCACCCATCGCCCCAGGCCGTTCCCACCCATGGGATCCTCCCGCTCACTCGTGCGGCAGGCGCAGCTGGTCGGCCTCGCGCCCGCGGGCCAGCAACCGTTCGGTGAACTCCAGCCGCTCCTCCAGCTCGTACACCCGCTGGGCCAGGTGATCCACCTCCGCCATCCGGTCCTCGATCTCCGCCAGCCGCACCGACCCGGTGTCCGGCGGCAGGGCCGCCATCGCCCGCTTGCGGCGCGCACCGAGAATCGTGATCGACGCCGCGACCACGATCCCGACCGCGAAATCGCCGCTTGGACCGGGGAACAGTGCATCCGCCCCCACCCCAGCCACGACCGTGATCACCCCGTGCACCAGCACATCGAACCAGTCGAGCCCCAGGATCTTCACGCTCATGGCCGGTCTCCCGCGGCGGGCAGCCGCGCCGGGTCCCGATGCTGTGCCAGCAGCCGCTCGGCAAACTCCAGCCGGGCCTCCAGCTCCGCGATCCGTTCCTGCCCCCGGTGCAGCTCGTCCAGCTGGGCACCGATGTCCGCCAGTTCGTCCTGCAGCTGGGCGGAGCCGCGCCCCTCCAGCCGCTTGGCATACGCCCGCGCGATCGGGAAGAGGAGGGCCCCGACCACCGCCGTCATCATCACCAGGGTGATGGCGAGGTTCTTGGCCGTTTCCGGGTCCATCGCCAGCAGCTGCAGCAGCATCATGGCCGGTCTCCCGTGCCCAGCGCCGGCTGGTCGGCCCGGCGCACCAGCATCCGCTCGGCGAAGTCGAGCCGTTCCTCCAGCTCCAGGATCCGGGCCTGCTGGGCCTCCAGCTCGGCCAGCCGATCCTCGAGGGCGTACACCCGCTCGGCCGCCACCTCGCCTGTGGTCATCTCCGGCGACCGCTGCAGGGCCCGCTGCCGCCGCCAGGCCAGGACCCCGAGCGAAACCGCGATCACCAGCCCGACGCCGGTTTCGGGGTGCCGCACCGACGCCGTGCCCGCCACGGCCGTCAGGGCCAGCGTGATCCCGACATGGATCAGCAGGTCGAACCAGTCGAGCCCGATCCGGGTGCGCCCCATCAGCCCTCCTCGGCCGCGGGCAGCCGGGCCGGCTCGCGCGCCTGCGCCAGCAACCGCTCCGCGAAGTCCAGCCGCTCTTCCAGCTCCAGCACCCGGCCCCGGAGCTGGTCCTGCTCCTCGAGCCGCCCGTGCAGGTCGGTGACGTCCTGCCGCAACGCCTCCAGGTCGCTGCTGTCGGCCCGGTCGAACCGTTTCGCCAGCACGTTCACCAGCATCACCGCGGCGTACACGGTGGCGCCCGCCAGCCCCATGGCGGCGAAGATCCCGAACAGCTTGAAGACCTGGTCCATCAGCCCTCCCCGGGCCCCAGGCGCTCGACCTCGCGCCGCTGCGCCAGGAGCCGCTCGGCAAAGTCCAGCCGCTCCTCCAGCTCCATCACCCTGCCCTGCTGTGCCTCCAGGTCCGCCAGCCGCGACTGCATCTCCGCCAGCTCCTGCTGCAGGCCCTCGCCCCCGTGGCGGCCCTCGAGCCGGCGGACGGTGACGTTCACGAAGCGCACGGCGGTGTACAGCAGGGTCCCCGTGACACCCACCCCGGCGAGCATCGCCACGAGCTTGAGGACGTCGTCCATCTCAGCCCTCGCCCCGGCTCAGCCGTTCCACTTCCCGGCGCTGCGACAGCAACCGCTCGGCGAAATCCAGCCGCTCCTCGAGCTCCATCACCCGGCCATGCACGCCCTCGAGGTCCTGGACCCGCTGCCGCAGCTGGTCCAGCTCGGCGAGGATCGCCGGGTCCTGGGCGGCGTGCCGGCCCTCGAGCCGGCGCCCGATCGCGGTCATCAGCGGCCGCAACACCAGCGCCACCGCCGCGAAGAAGCCCAGCGCGATGATCAGGGTGACCTGCGGCGGCAGGGTCATCCACGGCGGCAGGAATTCCGGTCCCTGCACGATCACCGGCGGGGTCGGCACCTGCGGCACCGGGGGCACAGGCGGGATCTGGATCATCAGCGTCCCTCCGGCAGCTGGCTCGACTCCCGGCCCTGGGCCAGCAGCCGCTCGGCGAAGTCCATCCGCTCCTGCAACTCCACTACCTCCGACCGGAGACGATCCACCTCATCGAGCAGGGCGGGATCGCCCTGGCCGCCGGGATGCACGCCCCGGATGCGGTCCGCGATGGCCCGTCCGATCTCAGTCTTGGAGAGCACCACCATCATGCCCCCGCCAAAGACGATCAGGATGAACAGCGTGCCTTCCATCATCCACCTCCGGGCGGCAGCGGCTCGGCCTCGCGCTTCTGGGCCAGCAGCCGCTCCGTGAAGTCCACCCGCTCATGCAGCTCCGCCAGTTCCCCGCGCATCCGGTCGAGCTCATCCAGCACCGCCGGGTCCGGCTCCGCGACCGCGCCGGCACCGCGGATCCGGTCAGCAATCGCGCGGCCCACCGGGCTGAACGAGATCGCGATCAGCGTGCCGCCGCCGAAGATCAGGACCAGCGCCAGGATGTCTTCCATCAGGGCCTCGGCAGCGATTCCGGCGCCGGCCGCTGCGCCAGCAAGCGCTCGGTGAAGTCGAGCCGTTCCTGGGTCTCGACCAGCGCCTGGTGCAGGGTCTCCACGTGGTCCCGGAGCCGGGCCACCTCGTCCTCCAGTTGGGCCGGCATCGCCCGAGCCTGCGCCCGGGCCCGGAAGGCCTGCACAATCCCCCAGGTGATCAGGCCGGTGGTCAGGACGCCGGTGAGCATCCCGGCAATCGCGACGATGGCTTCGCCGGAGTTCATCGCGGCATCCCCGGCGGCAGGTGATCCGGGGTCCGCTGCTGGGCCAGCAGGCGCTCGGTGAAATCGAGCCGCTCCTGGGTCTCCGCCAGCTGGTGCCGGACCTCCTCCAGCCCCTCCCGCAGCTGCTCCACCTCGGCCTGCAGCACCTCGTCCCCCCCACCGGCATTGACCCGGATCGCGTGCGCCACCGCGCGGCCGATCTCGGAACGGGCCAGGAACACGACACCGATCGTCGCGAAGAAGCTGATCGGGATCAGCACTTCCGGACCGCTCATCGGGCCTCCAGTAGGACTCGGAATTCGGGGATCGACGGGGTGCCGGCCGGGCCAGCCATCGACCCTGGCACCTACGGCCCCACGTTTCAGGATGTTTCGTACGGAATTCGGTGGGTCAGGCCTCGCGGCGACCCCGGATCTGGACCAGCCGCTCCTTGGCCAGCCGGCGCCCGGTGGGGGTGGCCGCCAGCCCGCCGCCGGCGGTCTCCCGATAGCGCACGTCCATGCTCCGGCCGATCTCGCCCATGGTGTCGATGACCTCGTCCACCGGGATGGGGAACCGGATCCCGGCCATGGCCATCTCGATCCCCGCCAGGGCGATCGCCCCGCCGGTGGCGTTCCGATAGACGCAGGGGACCTCGACCAGGCCCCCGAGCGGGTCGCAGACCAGCCCCAGGGTACCCTGCATGGTCAGGGCGACGGCGTGGGCCGCCATCGACGGCGGCCCGCCCAGGAGTTCGATCCCCGCGCCGGCCGCCATCCCCGCGGCGGCACCGGTCTCCGCCTGGCAGCCCCCTTCGGCCCCGGAGAGGGAGGCCCGGTGGGCTACCACTGCACCGATCAGCCCGGCGGTGGCCAGGGCGCGGATGAGGGCCTCGTCCGCCACCGGGTGACGGCGGGAGAGCCCGAGCAGGACACCGGGGAGCACCCCCGCCCCCCCGGCGGTGGGCGCCGCCACGATGACTCCCATGGCGGCGTTCACCTCCTGCACCGCCAGCGCCGAGGCCAGGACATCGGTGAATACCGTACCGGCGAGCGGGCCAGCGGGCTTGTCCAGCCGGGCGGCGTCGCCGCCGACCAGCCCGCTCACGCTGCGCAGGTCGCCGGGGAGGCCCCGCTCGACCGCGTGCCGCATGACCGCCAGCGCCCGGGTCAGCCCGTGCTCGATCTCCTCCCGGCTCCGGAGGCCGTGCTGCGCCTCCAGCCGGAGCGCCAGTTCCCCGAGGCCGATCCCCTCGGCCTCCGCCTGGACCACCAGGTCCCCGAGCGATTCGAACATCAGGCAAGCCTCTCGAGCGCGCGGACGAGGCTGACGGCGGGGATGGCTCGGATCATCTCCAGGGTGGTCTGTGCCGGGGGCTGGTCCAGCTCGTACAGGTGGATCGCCTCGCCGCCGCGCCGGCGCCGAGAGACCTTCATCGTGGCGATGTTCTCGCCCTGCCGCGCGAGCGCGGTGGAGACCTGGGCGACGATGCCCGGCACGTCCTGGGCGATGAACACCAGGGTCGGCAGGGTGCCGTTGAGCTCGACCGGAAAGCCGTCGATCTCGGTGATGAGGATCCGCCCCGCCCCGAGCGAGGAGCCGGTCACCACCGCCTCGCGCGATTCGCGCCGGACCCGGACCCGGGTGGTGTTGGGGTGATGCTCTCCCTTGAGCCGCACGTTGCGGAAGGTGATCGCCACCCCCGCCTGGGCGGCGTGGACCAGGCTGTCGCGCAGCCGCTCGTCGTCGGGCTGGAATCCGAGCAGCCCCCCGGCGATGGCGCGGTCGGTACCGTGGCCGGTGCCGGTCCGGGCGAAGGAGCCGTGCAGCTCCACCTCTGCCGATTCCGGCTGGCCGCCGATGACGCCACGGGTGAAGAGGCCGATGCGGCACGCGCCGGCGGTATGCGAAGACGAGGGCCCGACCATGACCGGGCCGATGATGTCGAGCAGGGAAATCATGGGAGGAAGTTACGGGATTCCCGCAGGCCGGAACAGGGAACCTGCGTCCGCGGCGGTCCCCCTCCCCCCGCTCAGAGCAGGTCCACCTGCGCGATCGCCCCGAGGCTCATGGCGATCTCGGTCCGGTCGTCCCCGAGGGGGTGGAGGAAGACCTCGTGCGCGGCCACGTGGGTGTCCACGGTGGTGGGCACTCCGGTCACTTCCTGGCGCGAGGTGGTGACGATCCGGACCGGGAGGTCGTTGCTGCCGGCGTAGCCGAGGACGGCGACGATCTGCTCGTAGGTCATGGCAGTCGCTCCGTTGGGGGGTGCCATCCAATGTAGGAACCGGCCCCGGGGCCGCAACGGCCGGCGGTGGTCACCCGAAGGCGGCGATGATGCCCCCCGCCCCGCCATCGCTGGGGGGGCGGTGGACCGGGCCCTGGTCGGCCGGGGGGAAGGCGCCGAAGACCTGCTGGGAGCGGAGCGCCGACTCGAGCGCGGTGAGCACGCCGTCCAGCTCCTCGGTGGCCTTTCGCAGGGCATAGCGGTAGAGCCAGCGATACCATGCCAGGGCGGCCCCCCCGAGGACCGCGGCCCCCGCCAATCCCGGCAGCAGCGCGAGCCCGCCGAGCGAGAGTCCCGTCGCGCCGGCCGCCGTGCCCGCGGCCCCGGCGGCGGTGGCGACGACGGCGGCGATCCACTTGTTGGTGACCAGGTTCTTCTTGAGCCCGGGGCGCAGGTCGCCGAACAGCGTGACCTCGCAGCCGCCGCCGGCCGGGAGCGGCCGCAGGGTCACGTTCAGCTGGAAGAGTTCCAGCTGGTACATCCGGTAGGTGAAGGGGGTGTACTGCTCGGCCGAGCCCGCCATGAAGTTCTTCATCATGTTGGGAATGCCGAACACGAGCACGCCGCCGTCGAGCGGGTGGCCGCCGACGGTGTCCTTGAGGTTCATCAGGTAGGGGCGGGCCGGCAGCACCCGCCCGACCGACTCGAGCACGGCGCGGGGCGAGCCGCGGATCACCCGTGACACCGAGAGGCTGCGGGCGCTGGTGCCGAGCAGCCGGGTGATGACCTTGTCTTCCCGCGCCGCCGGCAGCGGGGGCGCGGCGCTGGCGGTGGGCTGTTCCGCGAGCGCCAGCGCCACGAACTCGGGCGCGATCCCGACTTCCTTCGCCGCCGCCTCGACATCGCGCAGCCGGTAGCCGCCGGTCGGCAGCGCGGCGGAGATGCCGGTGAGGCCCGTGCCCTGGCGCGAGCGCTGCTCCAGCCGGGTGGCGGCATCGGCCTGCAGCTGCGCCGCCCGGAGCCAGATGGCCTCGGCCCGCTCCACGGCGATCACCTGATCCCCCGCCCCGGGGGCGGCGATCGGGCCCGACTGTTCCAGCGCCGCCTCGAGCGCCTCGGCGAGCGCCTCGCCGGTGGGGTACCGGTCGGCGCGGTCCTTCCGGAGACAGCGGTCAATCACCTCGATGATGGGCCCCGGCAGGGCCGGCGCCACCGCCGCCAGTGACGGCGCCGGCCGCGAGGCGACGGCGAGCAGCACCGCCGCCGGGTTCTCGCCCTCGAACGGGAGCCGGCCCGAGAGGGCGTAGTACCCGACCACGCCGAGGGAGTAGAGGTCGCTCCGGCCGTCGAGCGGCTCCCCGTTGGCCTGCTCGGGACTCATGTAGTGGACGGTGCCGACCACCTCCCCGGCCTGGGTGAGCGATGACGCGCTCGCATCGCGCGCGATGCCGAAATCGGTGACCACGGCGCGGCCCGAGCCGCGCTCCACCATGATGTTGGCGGCCTTGATGTCGCGGTGGACCACCCCGCGGAGGTGGGCGTAGGCCAGCGCCCAGGCGGCCTCCCGCAGCAGCCGCACCACCTCCGCCACCGGGAGCGGGCCGCGGTCGCGCACCCGCTCGGCGAGGTTCTCGCCCTCGATGAAGGCCATCACGAAGTAGGCGCAGCAGTTCGCCTCTTCCGCCCGGTAGATGGGGACGATGTTCGGGTGCGAGAGCTGGGCCGCGGTGCGGGCCTCGCGCAGGAAGCGCTCGCGGATGTTGCTGTCACCGGTGAGGTGGGGCGGCAGCACCTTCACCGCTACGGTCCGGTCGAGCCGCAGTTCCCGCGCGAGGTACACGACGCCCATCCCGCCGCGACCGAGCTCGCGCTCGATCGTGTAGCTGCCGGCGAGCAGCGGTTCGAGGGCCTCGCGGACGGGATCGGACATGGTCAGTTGGTCAGCGGCTCGGGCGGCGCCGGCGGCGGGCTCGAGGGGGGGCCGAGGGTCTCGTCGATGAAGTCGGTGAGCAGCGTGCGCAGGTGCAGCGTGGTGTTGCCGCCGAAGATCCCGTGGGTACGGTTGGGATACGCCATGAAGTCGAACTGCTTGTTGGCGGCGACCAGCGCGTTGATCAGCGTCTCGCTGTTCTGGTAGTGCACGTTGTCATCGCCGGTGCCGTGGACCAGGAGCAGCCGGCCCTTCATCTGGTTCACGTAGCTGAGCGGCGAGCCGGCGTCGTACCCGGCCTGGTTGTCCTGCGGCAGGCCGTTGTAGCGCTCGGTGTAGATGTTGTCGTAGAACTTCCAGTGGGTCACCGGCGCGACCGCGATCGCCATGTGGTACACGTCCGGCGCCTGGAACAGCCCGTTGAGGCTCATGAACCCGCCGTAGCTCCAGCCGAAGACGCCCAGCCGGGTGGAGTCCACGTAGGCCCAGCGCCCGATGGCGCGGGCCGCGGCGGCCTGGTCGTGGGTCTCGACCACCCCGAGCTGGCGGTAGACGATCTTCCGCCAGGCGCGGCCCCGCATCCCGGTGCCGCGGTTGTCGATGCTGGCGACGATGTAGCCCTTCTGGGTGAGCAGCAGGTTCCACAGGTAGTTGCTGCCACCCCAGGCGTCGAGCACCGTCTGCGACCCGGGCCCGCCGTAGTTGGTGAAGAAGACCGGGTACTTGCGGGTCGGGTCGAAGTCCACCGGCTTCATCATCCAGCCGTTGAGCCGCACCCCGTCGCCGATGTCCACCTGGAAGAACTCCGCCGGCCCCTTCCGGAGCGCCGCCACCCGGTCCTTGAGCTCCGCGTTGGCGACCACCGTCCGCAGCGAGCGATGGGACGGCAGCGCGACCAGGTCGGTCACCGGCGGGGTGCCGAACGCGGACCAGGTGTGGAAGGCGGCACGACCATCGGGTGCAATGTCATACGCGTGGGTGCCGTCCTGGCCCGCCGGGGTGACCCGCTCCGGGGTACCCTGGCCGTCGAGCCGGGCCCGGTAGAGGTAGCGCTGGGTCGGGGTGTAGGGCGAGGCGAAGAAGTAGACGTACCCGGCGGCGGTATCCACCGTCGGGGCGCCGGCGACATCCCAGGCCCCGGGGGTGAGCAGCGTCGGCGCTCCGCCGCCGCGCGGCACCCGGTAGAGGTGCCGCCACCCGTCCCGCTCGCTGGCCCACAGGAAGGCGTTCCCGCCGTCCAGCCACGGGGTCTCGTTCACGACGTTCACCCAGGCGCTGTCGCGCTCCTCCAGCACCGGGCGTACCCGGCCGGTGCGCCGCGCCGCCAGGTAGACGAGATCGGTGTTCTGCAGCCGGTTGAGCTGCTGGACGATCACCTCGTCGCTGGATGCCGCCCACTCCATCCGGGCCAGGTAGTGGTTGCGCGGATCGCCGGGGAGCTGGAACCAGGTCGTCGGCCCCCCGGCTGCGGAGACCACGCCGGCCCGGGCGGCGGAGTTCGACTCGCCCGCCTTCGGGTACTGGATCTCGATGGCCTCTGCGTACAGCGAGTCGGTGTTGTTGATCAGGGTGAAGTTGCGGACGCTGTCTGCATTGAGCTGCCAGTAGGCGATGCTGCGGCCGTCGGGGCTCCAGCGCCAGCCGTCGCGCAGCCCGAGTTCCTCCTCGTACACCCAGTCGAAGGTGCCGTTGATGATCGTGCGCGAGCCGTCGCGGGTCAGCGGGAGGATCCGCCCGGTGACCAGGTCCTCGACGTAGAGGTTGTGCTCCCGCACGTAGCCGACCCGCCGCCCGTCGGGGGCGAACTTGGCGAACATCAGCGTGGAGGGCTTCGCACGCGCGCCGCCCAGCTTGCGCAGCCGCCAGGTGCGCAGGTCGAGGGCGTAGTAGTCGCCGCGGGTGTTGGTCCGCCACACCCGCTCGCTGTGGGTGAAGACCAGCAGCTGTCGCTCGTCGGCCGACCAGCCGTAGTCCTCCACGGTGAGCGGCACGCTGTCGCCCCGGGGGATCAGCCGGGCCGCGGGGACGAGGATCGTCCGTGCCCCGCCGGCGACGTCGTACCGCACCAGGTCCCGCGCACCGGGCGTCGCGGCCGAGGGCTCGAGGGTCGTGTAGGCCGCCCCGCCCGCGAGCCAGCGCGAGGGGCCGAAGGACTCGGGGCGGAAGTCGGCGGAGGCGTACACCCGCTCGACGGTGAGCAGCCCCGGATCGCTCGCCTGGGCGAGGAGTGCCGCCGGGGCGAGCAGCAGGAGCAGCGCGGCAAGCGCGGGACGGGCGTGGCGCAGGGGCACGGGAGCCTCGGATCGGGAAGGCGGGCAACGGCGGCTCATGGCCGCGCCTCCAGCACCGCCTCGCCGGACGGCACGATGTCCAGTTCGGCCAGGAGCGGCTCGGCGGAGGTGTTGAGCAGCTGGACCAGCACCTCGAGGGTGCTGACCTCGACCGTGGTCGGGCCGGCGCCCGGGGACTGCTGGTACCGGGCCCGGAACGATTCCATCTCCTTCATGCCGAGGAAACCCGGCACGACGGTGCGGCCCTGCTGGGTGAAGGTGAGGTAGCCGCCATCCGCCGTCTTGACCAGGTACACCGGGACGCCGGGCACCTCGTTGGGCTTGCCCTCCGCGGCCAGGAGCTGTCGCGCGGCGGTCAGCTCGGCCGGGTCGGGGACGTAGCTCCAGCCGACGTCCTGCTTGGCCTGGAAGAGCCGCAGGGTGTTGCCGAGCGACGCGGCGCGGATCACGACCTTCTTTCCCACCTCGGGGTTCGACTTCCGCAGGTTGGCCACGAAGGCCGTGGCGCTGCTCTTCCGCAGGAACAGCCCGACGGTCGGTTGGCCACCACCCGGCGGCGTGGCCACGACCGGGGTTCCCCGGGCGTCCATGGGGATGAAGACGGGAACCGCCCGCAGCGCCTCGGCGGCGCGGCTGGCGGACACGGGGCCCTGCGCGGCGACCGGGGCCGCCAGCAGGAGGGAGAGCAGCGAAAGCTTGAACAGGCGCGACACTGGTCCCCTGCACGACGCGAGGTGAACGAGGCTGGTTCCAGCGGGGGAAACTAGCCGGTTCCGCCCCCGCCCGTGGCGCGCCAGCGTTCGAGATCGCGCACCCGGGCTTCGAGGGCCGCCAGCGGGTCCCCTCCCGCAACGGCGGTGGCCGCCGGCACCGGGGCGGATGCGGCCATCGGCGCGGCCGGCCCCGTCGCCGGGAGCCGGAATCCGGCCAGCGCAAGGAATCCGCGACCGATGGGCCCGAGCCAGACCAGGCGGAACATCCGCTCCCCCATGGTGGGGCGGAACGGGCTGCGGATCAGGCCCACGAGGGCCACGCCGATGAAGACGACCGCCAGCAGCAGGGCGAGCATCGCGCCCGGGGGCACCGTGTAGTGCCCGCCGCCGCGCGGCACCCCCTGCCGCAGGACCCACACGATGATCAGGAGGCCCGCGACCACGGCGCCGGTGAGGATGCGCACCACGCGCCGCCGGCGGGTGAGGACCGCGGGATTGGCCCCCAGGCGGGCGCGGTCCTGCGCCCGCTCCTCCAGCACCCGGCCGAACCCGGTGAGGATCTCTGGCGGCGAGAACCCGCTCTGCAGCACGCCGCGCGCGTTGGCAATCGTCGTGGCCACCCGGCCCCACAGCACCGCCGCGAGGAACAGCGCCGGAAGGGCGATGGTCACGTTGTCGCCCGACAGGCTGCCCAGCCTCCCCTGCACCAGCACCGCGATGATGATCATGAAGAGGGTGACGAGGCCGAGCTGGCCCACGTCCTGCGCCAGCAGCCGCACCGGGAGCGCCACCTCGGGGCCGGCGAGCTGGGCCGACTCGAGGGCCTCGACCAGCGCCTCCGCCGACGCGAACCGCGCCCCCGGCTCCTTCTGCACCAGGCGTTCGATGGCGGTGGCGAGCGCGGCGGGGACGTCGGGGCGCAGCGCGGTCACCGGCGGCGGCAATTCGGTCAGCTGGCGCACCAGCAGCTGCTGGGTGGAGGGGCCGCTGAAGACCGGCCGCGCCGTCAGGGCGAAGTACGCCGTGAGCCCGAGGGAGTAGAGGTCGCTCCGGCCGTCCACCACGTCGCCGGAGGCCTGCTCGGGGCTCATGAATTCCGGCGTACCGACCACCTCGCCCACCCGGGTGAGCCCCGGCCGGGCGGCGGGGGGCGCGATCTCCCGCGCGATGCCGAAGTCCATCACCAGGGCGCGGCCGGTGGCGCGTTCGATCATGACGTTGTCGGGCTTGATGTCGCGGTGCACCACGCCGCGACCGTGGGCGTACGCCAGGGCGTAGGCCACGTCCTGCAGCAGCCGCACCACCTCGCGCACACCGAGGGGGCCGGTCCGCCGCACCCGCGCGGCGAGTGACTCGCCCTCGATGTAGCCCATCGCGAAGGCGAGCAGCCCATCGCCCTCCTCCACGCTGTGCACCGGCACGATGTTCGGGTGGGAAAACGAGGCGGCGGTGCGGGTCTCGCGCAGGAAGCGCTCCCGCAGCTCGGCGCTGGCGGCGAGGTCCGCCGGGAGCACCTTGAGCGCGACCGGACGGTCGAGCCGGCGCTCCCGCGCCAGGTACACCGCGCCCATGCCGCCGCGGCCCAGCTCCCGCTCCAGCTGGTAGCGGTCGCCGAGGCGGCGGCGCAGGTCCTCGAGGTTGTCGTCGGGGGTGCTCACGTCCGGAAGGTACTGCGCGCGGGGACCCCTCCGCGAGAGGCCGGCCTCAGCCGCCGAGGGCCCGGCGGAGGAAGCCGGCCGTGTGGCTGCCGGGCGCCTGCGCGACGTCCTCCGGCGTGCCCGCCGCCACGATCGTGCCGCCGCCGTCGCCGCCCTCCGGGCCGAGGTCGATGATCCAGTCGGCGGTCTTGATGACGTCGAGGTTGTGCTCGATCACCAGCACGCTGTTGCCCTTGTCCACCAGCCGGTGCAGCACCTCCAGCAGCAGCCGCACATCCTCGAAGTGCAGGCCGGTGGTCGGCTCGTCGAGGATGTACAGCGTGCGGCCGGTGTCCCGCTTGGCCAGCTCGGTGGCCAGCTTCACCCGCTGGGCCTCGCCGCCGGAGAGGGTGGTGGCCGCCTGCCCCAGGTGGATGTAGCCCAGCCCCACGTCGTTGAGCAGCTCCAGCTTGTCGGCGATGCGGCGCTGGGCCTCGAAGAACTCCAGCGCGTCGCCCACGGTGAGGTCCAGCACCTCCGCGATGCTCCGGCCGCGGTAGCGGACCTCGAGGGTCTCCCGGTTGTAGCGCTTGCCCTTGCAGACCTCGCAGGGGACGTACACATCCGGCAGGAAGTGCATCTCGATCTTGACCAGCCCGTCGCCTTCGCAGGCCTCGCAGCGACCGCCCTTCACGTTGAACGAGAACCGCCCCGGCCCGTAGCCCCGGAGCTTGGCCTCCGGCAGCTGGGTGAACAGCTCCCGGATGGGGGTGAACAGCCCGGTGTAGGTGGCGGGGTTGCTCCGCGGCGTACGGCCGATGGGGCTCTGGTCGATGTCGATGACCTTGTCCAGGTACTCCAGCCCCGTGAGCGCCTTGTGCGCGCCCGGCACCACCTTGGCGCGATAGAAGTGGCGCGCCAGCGCGGCGTAGAGGATATCCGTCACCAGGGTGGACTTGCCCGAGCCCGACACCCCGGTCACCGCCACGAAGCGGCCCAGCGGGATTTCCACCGTGAGGTTGCGCAGGTTGTTCGCCCTGGCGCCGGTGAGCCGGAGCCGGCGGGCCGGGTCGCCGGTGCGGCGGGCCAGCGGCACCGGCACCCGCAATTCGTTGCGGAGGTAGCGGCCGGTGAGCGAGGTCTTGTGCCGGAGAACATCCGCGACCGTGCCCTCGACCACCACCTCGCCACCGAAGCGCCCGGCCCGCGGGCCCAGGTCCACCACGTGATCCGCGGCGCGGATGGTGTCCTCGTCGTGCTCCACCACCAGGACGGTGTTGCCCAGGTCGCGCAGGTCGCGCAGGGTGGACAGCAGGCGCTCGTTGTCCCGCTGGTGCAGCCCGATGCTCGGCTCGTCCAGCACATAGAGCACGCCGGTGAGCCGGCTGCCGATCTGGGTCGCGAGCCGGATCCGCTGGGCCTCACCGCCCGAGAGCGACCCTGCCGAGCGGCCCAGCGTCAGGTAGTCGAGCCCCACGTCCCGCAGGAAGCGCAGCCGGTCGCCCACTTCCTTGAGGATCGGGCCGGCGATCTCGGGGTCAAGCCCGGCGCGGCGCGCGGTGCGGAGCGGCAGCCCGGCGAAGAAGTCGTGGGCCCGCGACACCGGCAGCTCCACGATGTCGCCGATCCCCTTCCCGCCCACGTGCACCGCCAGCGACTCCGGCTTGAGCCGCTTGCCGCCGCACGACCGGCACGGCTCCTCGACCATGAACTGGTCCAGCTGCGAGCGCACCGCGTCGCTGGAGCTCTCCCGGTAGCGGCGGGAGACGTTGGCGAGGATGCCCTCCCACTCGCTCTCGTACTCGCCGCGGGTCCGCGCGCCGTCCACCTGGTACTTGAGCTTCTTCCCCTCGGCGCCGTGGAGCAGCGCCTGCTTGGCCGCGGCGCTGTGGGCCTTCCACGGCGCCGCCGGGTCGAACTTGAAGGTCTTCGCCAGCGTGGGCAGCACCACCTTGCGCAGGTAGCCGGTCGGCTCGCCCCAGGGCAGCACCACGCCCTCGAGGATCGAGATGGACTCGTCCCCGAGAATCAGGTCGGCGTTCACCTCGCGGCTCACCCCGACACCGTGGCACTCGGGGCAGGCGCCGAACGGGCTGTTGAAGGAGAACTGCCGCGGCTCCAGCTCCGGGATGGAGAGCCCGCAGGTGGGACAGGCGAACCGCTCGGAGAAGGTCACCGCCTCGGGCGCGGCACCCTTCCCCCCGTGGCGGACCACCTCGACCATGCCGTCCGAAACCTTGAGCGCGGTCTCGATCGAGTCCGCCAGCCGGCCCCGGTCCGAGGCGCGCACCACCAGCCGGTCGACCACCACCGCGACGTCGTGGTTCTGGCGCCGGTTGAGGGCCGGCACCTCGCCCAGGTCGTAGGTCTCGCCGTCCACCCGCACCCGCACGAAGCCGCGCTTCTGCACGTCCTCGAACAGGTCGCGGAACTCGCCCTTGCGGCCCCGGACCAGCGGGGCGAGCACCTCGATCCGGGTCTCCTCCGGCCAGCCAAGGATGGAGTCGGTGATCTGGGTGGCGCTGGAGCGCTCGATGGGGCTGCCGTCGTCGGGACAGTGGGGAACGCCCACCCGGGCCCAGAGCAGCCGGAGGTAGTCGTAGATCTCGGTGACGGTGCCGACGGTGGAGCGGGGATTGTGCCCGGCGGTCTTCTGCTCGATCGCGATCGCCGGCGAGAGGCCCTCGATCGCGTCCACGTCGGGCTTTTCCATCAGCCCGAGGAACTGGCGGGCGTACGCCGAGAGCGACTCGACGTAGCGCCGCTGTCCCTCGGCGTAGATGGTGTCGAAGGCGAGGGAGGACTTGCCGCTGCCGGAGAGACCGGTGATGACCGTCAGCTGGTTGCGCGGGATCCGGACAGAAACGTCCTTGAGGTTGTGCTCCCGCGCGCCGCGGACGACCAGGTATTCCTGAGCCATAAGCCCGGGAACGTACCGGCGTCCCGCGCGGCCTTCAACCCCGCCCCTCAGGGCGCGGCGGGGGCCCCCCGATGGAGCAGGCGGAATCCGATCGCCACGAGGTAGAGGACCACGGGCCAGTGCACCAGGGCCCCCCGCACCACCATCCGCGCCGGGCGGCCGGCCCCCCGCCACACCCGCTCGGCCCCCAGGACCCCGGCAGCCAGGAACAGCAGGTACACCGGGATGGCGAGCGGTCCGATCCGGTTGACCGGCATCAGCCGGCTGTAGAGCGCCAGCGCCAGCAGGAGGCCGAACAGGCGCAGCCCCCAGACGAACAGCCGCCCGGCGGTGAACTGCGCGCCCCGGCCAGTGTCCAGCTCGGTCTCCAGGAGCAGCTGGTCCTCCAATTCCGCGAGGTCACCGTCGCTCAGCTGGTCGAGATCGCCGTCCTGCAGGGTGCCGAGGTCGAAGGCCATGGTCAGGACCCCGGGCCGTGCAGGCACAGCACCGCGCGGACCTCGGTCGGGCGGACCGTCCCCGAGACGCCCCCCGCCGGCTTGCGGCCATCGCCCAGCTGGATGCCGCTCCCACCCCGGGTCCAGGCGTGGGTGAGCGTGCCGAGCGCGGGCCAGTGGTCCAGGTCGGGGAGCGCGCCCAGTCCCTCCGGCAGCGCCCACCCTGGCCCCAGCTCGGCGCACCACGCCCGCGCCTCCTGCAGGGTGCTCCAGCGGAGGGAGCCAGCCTCCGTGAGCAGGCGCCAGCCGTCGCCCGTGGCGGAGGCGGAATCCACCGGGATGCGGCGGGCGCGCTGCCGCGCGTCGATCTTCGCGTTCTGGGCGGCCACGAAGCCATCCCACCAGCCGGAGAGTGTCCGCGCGGGAGCGGAGTCGGGACCCCGAACAGCCACCAGCAGGAGCAGCCCCGCCACCACGGCGGCCACCAGGCCCAGGACGTTCCAGGCCCGCCGCACCCGTTCCCGGATCCGGCGCCAGAGGCGGTCCACGCCGTAATCGGCGGCGCCGACCGCCACGGCGGTCATCGGGACCAGGAACACCGAGTCGCGGAAGAGCACGCCGGCGAAGCCGGCGGCGAGCCCGAGCGTCACCAGCCGCAGCACTACCCGGGTGAGGGTGGTGGCGGAGAAGAGCCCGGTGCGCCGCTCGGGGTGGCGGCGGAGTTCCAGCAGGTCGCGCACCCGCTCGAGGCGGGCCAGGCGCGCGGGGTCGGGGGCGCCGAAGACGCGGGTGACCGGTGGCATGGGTGTCCCGGAAGGATAGGAGGTGCCGGGAATCGCAACAACGGCGCCGGGCGCGGGGACGTGAAAGCACTACGAGGGGATGCTATCATCCAGCGGCAGGCACATCCCTTTTCCCTCGCAGGCGGCGGACCATGACGTCGTACCGCAGCCGGGCCATCGGCCTCGATGCACAGCTGGACGAACTGTTCGGCACCGGGAGCCTCGAGGGCGATCCGGCGCCGGAGGTGCCGGATCACGGCTATCCCCTCCGGCCGTTCGCCGGAGACGTCCCCATTGACGACCTCGTCGTCACCGAGGCCCGGAGCGACGAATCGCCCGCCCAGCGGCTCTACCGCCGCGCGGTGGAGGCGGCGAGCCGGGGCCGGATGAGCGAGGCGATCCACCGCTATCGTGAACTGCTCACCGTCGAGCCGGGCAACGTCGGCGCCCGCAACAACCTCTCCGCCCTGCTGGAGCACACCGGCGATCCGTCGGAGGCGCTGGAGCAGCTCACCCTGGCGCTGCGCGCCGCCCCGGACGACGTGAACATGCTGGTCTCCCGGGGCGCGATCCACGGGCGGCTCAAGCGCTACCCCGAGGCGGAGCAGGACCTCCGCCGCGCGCTCCGGCTGGAGCCGGAGCACCCCCAGGCGCACCTGTCCCTGGGCCTGGTACTGTGGCGCAAGGGCGTGCCGAAGGAGGCCGCCGAGGCGCTCCGGCGGGCGATCGCCCTCGAACCCGGCAATGCCACCGCCTACTACTACCTGGGGGAGGCCCTCAACCAGGCCGGGGACCTCCCCGGCTCGCGCGCCGCGCTGGAGGCCTCCGCCGACCTCGATCCCGAGAGCGGCCGCACCTACCGGCTGCTGGGCCGGGTGCTCGACCGCCTCGGCCGGCCCGACGACGCGATGGCGATGTACCGCCGCGCGCGCGAGGTGGGCGACGGGTGATCCAGGTGATCGAGGGATCGCTGGCCGACCTCGCCGTGCATGCGGTGGTCCGCGCGGCGGACGACACCCTCCAGCCGCTGGGTCCCGTGAGCGCAGCGCTCGACGCCGCCGCGGGGGCACGGGGCGCCGACCAGCGCCGCTCCACGGCGCCACTCGAGGTCGGGGCCGCCGTGATCACCGGCGCCGGAGACCTGCCCGCCGAGTTCATCCTGCACCTGGTGCTGCAGGGTGAGGGGCGGCCCGCCTCCGCCGACACCCTGCGCCGGGCCCTCGATTCCGCCTGGCACCGCGCGGAGGGATGGCAGCTGCCCTCGGTCGCCGCCGCGCTGGGCGGATTGCTGCTGCCGGACGAGGAGGCGGGCCGGCTCCTGGTGGAGACCTTCCACGACCGGCCCGGCACCACCGGCTTCCCCAGCGACCTCTACGTCCTCATCGACCGCCCCGAGCAGCGCGGCGCCGTGACGGCCTGGCTCGGCAACGGGGCGCGATGAACCGGCGCACGCTCGGCACCCTCATCCTGCTGGCCTGGGTCACGACGATCGCGCTGCTGGTGCGGCGGGAGTACGGCGGCGCATCCGGTGAACCCACCGCGGAGCGCTGGCCGGTGCCACCGGGTGCGGCCTTCCTCGCGCTCCGGCTGGGCGATCGCCAGGTGGGGCTCACCACCGTCACCGTGGACACCCTGGGCGACAGCCTCCGGGTCACCCGCCTCGTGACGGTGGATCTGCCCACCAGCGACACGATCCCGCGCCGCACCAGCACCCGCTCGGTCGCGATCTACTCCCGCGCCCTGCGCCTGCTGCGCTGGCAGACCGCGGTGCTCACCGAGCATGGCCGCCTCATCACCAGCGGGGCGGTCACCGGCGACACGCTGCTCACCGACATCGTGACCCCGGAAGGCGGGACCCCGGACACCCTCACCGTGCTGCTGCGCCGGCCGGTGGTGCTGCCCGGCGCGATTCCGCTGGTGCTGGCCAGCCGCGGCCTGCCGAGCCCCGGCGACCGGCTCAACCTCGAGGTCTACGACCCGCTGGACCACGAGGTCCGGGTCGAGCGGCTGCAGGTCGCGGCGGAGTCGGTCTTCACCACGCCCGACAGCGCCGAGTTCTCCGACAACCTCCGCCGCTGGACGGTGGCGCACAGCGACACCGTGCGCGCCTGGCGCCTTGACGGCCTGGAGGACGGCCTTCCCGTGTCCCGCTGGGTGGACGCGGCCGGCCTGCCGGTGCGCGTGGTCCACGCACTTGGCACGGTCGAGGAGCGCTCGGCCTTCGAGCTGGTGCAGACCAATTTCCGGGCGCTGCCGCCGCCCCAGTGGGACACCGGCCCGGACGCCCCGGCCCTGGGGCGGGCGCCGGTCCGCATCCCCGAGCGGGCCCGGCTGGCCGCGGTGGTGTCGCTGGCCCATGGCAGGATGCCCGACAGCCTCCCGCCCGGGCTGGTCGGCGCGGGCCAGGCCTGGTCGGGCGACACGGTCCGCACGCCCGACGAGGTGACGGACGACAGCCTCGCCACGGTGCTGCCGTTGGCCGAGCCGCTGCTCGCGGACGACGGCTCCCTGGCGCGGGAGGCGTCCCGGATCATCGGGGCGGAGAACCGCCCGGAACTGGTGGTGCGACGGCTCACGGATTGGGTCCGGCGCTCGATTACACTTGAGGAGGGCCCGGGCCAGCGCCCCGCGGTCAGCACGCTGCGGCGTGGCCGCGGGACCGCGGCGGAACGGGTATTGCTGCTCGCGGCGCTGGCCCGGGTCAGCGGCCTGGAATCCCGCCGGGTGTGGGGACTGGCCTGGACCGGCAGCCAGTGGCGGCTGGTCCCCTGGGTGGAGGTGTGGACCGGGCGCTGGTGGCCGGCGGACCCGGCCCGGGCGACCGTCCCCGCCGCGGGAGACCGGATCCGCCTGGCGCTCGGCGGCCGGGCCCGGCAGCTCGACCTGATCAGCGACGCCGGCCTGCTCCGGCTCCAGGTGCTCGAGGACGACCGATGATCCGCCTGACCGACCTGACCAAGCGCTACGGCAAGTTCACCGCGGTGGACGGGATCAACCTGGAGATCCGCCGCGGCGAGCTGTTCGGCTTCCTGGGGCCCAACGGGGCCGGGAAGACGACCACGATGCGCATGATCGCCGGCATCCTGCAGCCGACCTCCGGCCGGATCGAGATCGCCGGCGACGACGTGGCCCGGGACCCGATCAAGGCCAAGAGCCGGCTCGGCTTCATCCCCGACCGGCCGTTCGTGTACGACAAGCTCACCGGCGCCGAGTTCCTGCGCTTCGTCGCGGCGCTGTACGGGCAGGACGGCGAGGCGGTGGAGCGCCGGATGGACGAGCTGCTCGACCTGTTCGAGCTGGCGCCCTGGAAGGACGAGCTGGTCGAGAGCTACAGCCACGGCATGCGGCAGAAGCTGATCATCTCCAGCGCGCTGCTGCACAAGCCCGAGGTGATCGTGGTGGACGAGCCGATGGTGGGGCTCGACCCCAAGGGACAGAAGTTCCTCAAGGACCTCTTCCGCGCCTTCGTGGAGCGGGGCGGCACGGTGCTCATGAGCACCCACACCCTCGACACCGTCGAGGAGATGTGCGACCGGATCGGCATCATCGCCCAGGGGAAGATCCTCGCCTGCGGCACCATGGCGGAGATCCGGCAGCAGTTCGAGGGCGGGGACCAGCGGCTGGAGGAGCTGTTCCTCAAGCTGACCGGCGGCATCATCGAGCGGGAGATGGATGCCATCCTCGAGTGAGCGCCCCCAGCCGACGCTCGCCACCATCACCACCCCGAAGTGGCGCAGCGCCCTCAACCGCCTGCGGCAGGAGCGCGCCGGCGGCAACGGCAAGTTCTTCCTGCTGGCGCTGGTGGCGCTCGGCTTCTGGGCCGCGGTGTTCGGGCTCTCCTACCGGATCCTGAGTTACATCCAGTCCACCAGCGAGGTGGGCGTCCCGCTGGCGTCGAAGATGCTGAGCATCATCCTGCTCGCCTTCGCGTCGCTGCTGCTGCTCTCCAACCTGATCACCGCGCTCTCGGCGTTCTTCCTGGCGAAGGACCTCGACCTGCTGGTCTCCTCCCCCACCGACTGGCTGCGGCTCTACCTGGCCAAGCTGGGGGAGACGCTGCTGCACTCCTCCTGGATGGTGGTGCTCATGGCGGTGCCGATCTTCACCGCCTACGGCATGGTGTTCCACGGCGGGCCGCTGTTCCCGCTGGTGGTCGCGGGGGCGCTGGTGCCGTACTTCGTGCTGCCCTGTGTGGTGGGCTCGGCGGCCACCCTGCTGCTGGTGAACATCTTCCCGGCCCGCCGCACCCGCGACCTGCTGAGCCTGATCGCGCTGGGCGCGGTGGGCGGGCTGGTGCTGCTGTTCCGCCTGGTGCGGCCGGAGCAGCTGGCCCGGGCGGACGGGGTGCGCAACCTGCTCGACTACCTCGCCGCGCTGCAGGCGCCGACCAGCCCCTTCCTGCCCAGCGAGTGGGCCACCGCGATGATCATGAACTGGCTGCGCCAGGTCGCGGACCCGCTGCCGATCGCCCTGCTGTGGACCACCGCGCCGGCGTTCGTGGTGCTGGGGGCGGCGCTCCACGGGCGGCTGTACCACGCCGGCTTCTCGAAGGCGCAGGAGGGAGCGGAGCGGTTCGTGCGGGCGCGGGGCTGGTCGGGGCTGATGGCGCGGGTGTTCCGGCGGATGCCGGCGGCGCGGCGGGAGTTCGTGCTCAAGGACCTGCGGCTCTTCTTCCGGGACACCACCCAGTGGAGCCAGCTGATCCTGCTGGCGGTGCTGCTCGTGGTCTACGTGTTCAACATCAAGTCGCTGCCGCTGTTCAGCGGCGAGAAGGTGCCGGTCTTCCTGGTCTCGCTGGTGGTGTTCCTCAACCTGGGGCTGGCGGGCTTCGTGCTGGCGGCGGTGGCGGCGCGCTTCGTGTTCCCGGCGGTCTCGCTGGAGGGGAAGCAGATGTGGCTGCTCCGCTCCAGCCCGCTGGACCTGCGCGCGCTGCTGTGGAGCAAGTACTGGACGGGCACCATCCCGCTGCTGGTGCTGGCGGTGGTGATCACCTTCAGCACCAACCTGCTGCTCCGGGCCACCCCGTTCATGATGGCGATCAGCCTGGGCACGATGGTGCTGCTGACCTTCGCGATCAGTGCCATGGCGCTGGGCTTCGGGGCGCTCTATCCCCGGTTCGACACCGAGAACGCGGCCCAGATCCCCACCAGCTTCGGCGGCATGGTGTTCATGATGTCGGCGATCGTGCTGCTGGGCGTGGTGCTGGTGCTGGAAGCGACCCCGGTGCTGGGGTACCTGCGGGCGCAGCTCCAGGGCTATGCGCCGGTCCCCGGGCCGTGGATGGTCGCCTCGCTGGTGGCGGTGGTGGTGGTGTGCCTCGCCGCCACGATCATTCCCATCCGGCTGGGCCTCGCCAGGGTCGAGGCGATGGAGTTCTAGCTCCGCAGCGCCTGCAGGTACAGCTCGCGATCGATGTTCCCGCCGCTCAACACCACCCCGATCCTCCGCCCGCGCACCCGCTCCCGCTCCTGCATCGCCGCCGCCAGCGCCGCGGCGCCGGCGCCCTCGGCTACCTGGTGGGTGTCGCTGAAGTACGCCCGGATTGCCTCCCGGATCGCCTCCTCGCTCACCCGCACCACCCGCTCCGCCCCGGCGCGGATGATCGCCACCGCCTCCGCGTCGGGTGACCGCGTGGCCAGGCCATCGGCCATGGTCTCCGCCCGCTCGGTGGTCACCGGCTTCCCCGCCTCGAACGAGAGGGCATAGGCGGGCGCCTTCTCCGCCACCACGCCGACCACCCGGGTGGCGGACTTGAACGCGTCCCGCGCGGCGATTACCCCGCAGATCCCCGACCCCATCCCGATCGGAACGTACACCGTCTCCAGCGTCGGCACCGCCCGCAGCCACTCGTAACCGTAGGTCGCCACGCCCCGCACCAGCAGCGGGTGGAACGACGGGATCAGGTGCAGCCCCTCCTGCGCCGCGAGGGCGGCGCAGTGCTCCCGGGCCGCCTGGAAGTCGTGGCCGTGCTCCACCAGCTCGGCGCCCAGGGCGCGCATGGCGCGGTTCTTCTCCCGGCTGTTGCCGTGGGGCACCACCACCACCGCGCGGAGCCCGAGCCGGCGCGCCGCGTAGGCCACGCTCTGGCCGTGGTTGCCGCGGGTGGCCGTGATGACCCCGCCGAAGTCCGGCTCCTCCCGCCGCAGGTGCTCCAGGTAGCACAGCCCGCCGCGGACCTTGAACGCGCCGGTGGGGAGGTGGTTCTCGTGCTTGACGGAGACCTCCGCCGCGCCGAGCCGCTCGGCGAGGAGCGGCCACGAAATCTGCGGCGTGGGGGCAAGCAGGGTCGAGAGCCAGCGGTGGGTGGCGTCGAGGTCGTCCCGGGAGAACATCGGGCACTCCGGATGGGGGCTGGAGCCCAATCTAACGACGCCCGGGGCCGCGGCGGCGCGAGCGATTTGGCGCCATGCCGCGTTCCGGGGACCCCGGGCTTCCGCGAGGCCGAGCAGACGTTGGGCGGGCACACAGCACCACCCACTCCCCAACCTGCGAGGCCCCGATGTCCACCCGATTCCTGCCCGCCGCGGCGGCGGGCCTGCTCTTCCTCGCCGCCTGTGGCGCCCCCGACCCCGTCTCTGCGCCGGAGGAGCGCGCGCTCCAGGCCGGCCCGGCGCTGGCCGTCACGGCGGAGACCAGCCAGCTGGAGGGCATGGCCCGCCGGCTGGCGCTGGCCCTGGCCGACCCGGTGTTCCGCGCCCGCCTCCGTGGCCGGCTGGAGGCATCCCCCTTTCCCGAACACAAGATCCACCTGCAGCGCACCCTGCTCGCGGAGGGACGGGCGGAGCTTCGCGAGCTGGCCCGGCTCAACCACGAGCCCGAGGCGCGGACCGACTCCGTCACCGCCGCGACCCGGGCCCTGGAGGTCTACCTGCCGGTACCGGAACACCGCGCCGCCTGGAAGGGCGACACCCGGCTGCTGGTGGCGACCGCCGCCCGCGACGGGGACCTCCCGGTGGCCTACGACCTCCAGGGCCGGCGCCACCTGCTTGACCCGACCCGGCCGCCGCAGACCCCGGTCCTGGCGGTGGTGCCGGTGGAGACCGACTTCGACCATCCGCTGCCGGCCGCGAACGCCACCTGCCAGCCGCCCGCCTGCGGCGGGGGCGGCGGGGGCTCGGTAGTCACCCCGGGCCTCTACATGACCAAGGCCCACTTCGTGGACGATTTTGAGGG
>CAZYIV010000022.1:0-10174 GCA_964647615.1 uncultured Gemmatimonadaceae bacterium
CCTCAACCTGTCCGTGGTCTTCCCCGACCTCACCGCTCCCGAGAGCCCGCCCAACGTGCACCGCACCCGGTTCCCCAACGGCCTGAAAGCCGGGACGGGCCCGACCGACTGGGGCGGCTGGGACAGCCAGGGCCTGACCGCCACCAAGAGCAAGATCTACTTCTCGATGTGGCTCATGATCGAGGGGCCGGACTTCGAGCAGAACAACAACGGTACCAAGATGGGGTACTTCGGCTACGGCCGGGCCCCCAACAGCTCGGCCGGCAACGAGGGAATCATCATCCTCGAGGGCATGGGGAGCGTGCACTTCATCGCCCCCTCGTTCAAGATCCACTATTATCAGGGCGGGCATATCACGCCCGCGGCCTCGATCTTCCAGAACGTGGACACCCGCAAGCTGATGACCTGCGGGGTCTGGCACCAGGTCGAGATGGTCAACGAGCTGAACACCCTGGGCCAGGCGAACGGCGTCCTGCGGATGTGGATCGACGGCATCCAGATCATGAACTACACCAACATGACGTACATCACGAGCGGGAACACCGCCGGCTTCTGGTCCTGGCGCTGGAACCCGACCTGGGGCGGCGGGCTCGGCCCCAAGACCCGGGACGACTACATGCGCATGGACCACGTCTACATCTCGGGAGTGCCGTGAGCCTCGCCCCGCGGGCCCGATGACCGGGCCCGGCATCCCGCCCGCTCCCGACGCCCCCCCCCGCCTCCGGCGCTGGCACCTCGTGGTGCTGGCGCTGGTCGGCGTGGTGCTGCTGCTGGCGATCGCCGAGGGTGCGTCCCGGCTCTACCTGCGCGTCGCCGAGGGCTACGACGGCCGCCACCTGTACCAGTTCGATTTCGACCCGTACAAGAACATCCTCCCGGCCCCGAACTACGTCGACACCCGGGGCATCCGGCACAACAAGGTCGGATTCCGCCGTTCCTCCGAGGTGAGCCGCCGGAAGCCGGAGGGCACCTACCGGATCTTCCTGATGGGGGGCTCGACGGCCTACGGCCTCGGCGGCCTGTGGCCGCACCTCGACGCCAGCTGGCCGGTGCTGCCCAACGACTCGACCATCGATGCCTTCCTCGAACGGGCCCTGACCGCCCGCTTCCCGGGACACCGGTTCGAAGTGGTCAATGCCGCGATCACCAGCACCTGGACCCACCACAGCCTGATCTACCTGAACCAGACCATCCTCGGGTACGACCCCGACATGGTTCTGTTCCTCGACGGCTACAACGACTTCTACTTCTTCAACCGGGACCACGACCAGTTCGCGAGCTACGGCTACAATCTCCAGTCGCAGCAGATCCTGGGGGAGCCGACGCTCAAGTCGCTGTTCTACGGCATCGGCTGGTGGTTCTATCGGCGCAGCGCGTTCGTCCACCTGCTGGGGCAGGGTGCCCGCAACGTGGCGCTGCTGCTCAAGGGCAAGCCGGAGCAGCGGCCCATGGTCGTGGACTCGGCGGTCGCCGGGTTCCTCGACGTCTTCCCCCGCAGCGCCATGAAGATGCACGAGCGCTCCGGCCTCATCCTGCAGCACGAGGGCGTGGTGCCGGTGTACCTCATCCAGCCGATGCTGATCCTCGAACGCGCCAAGCCCAAGGGCCCCCTCGAGCAGAAGCTGTTCGAGTTCGACGTGAGCTCGTGGCGCCCCGGCTACGAGGACTACATCCACCGCGTCGTGCCCATGGCGGTGGACTCCGAGCGCGCGGTGTCGGCGCTGGTCTGGGGGATCGCCGTGGACCTCACCGGGATCTACGACGGCATGGCCGAGCAGACCTTCACCGACTACGCCCACCTCACGCCGCTGGGCAACCGGGTCCTGGCCGACACCGTGGCCGCCCGGGTGGTCCCGATCATCGCCCAGAAGCTCGGCGCCCCCTGACCCTGTGGGGCTGGCGCGGCGACCTGCCGCCCCGGAGCCGCGCTTTCCACGAAGTTGTTGCATGAACGCAACAGTCCGACCCCCTCCAGTCACAGCCCCGCTCTGCTACAGTTCTTGCACCACCGTCCAAGGCTGGCGCCGGGACCTTCCCCGCGCCCCGGACGACCCGTTCCCGAGCCCCTGGAAGCCCTGCCGAATGAGCGCATCACAGGCAATCCACCAGCATCCGATCCTGCCCGGCGTGCCCGGGGGAGACGGGGTGGTCCCATGTGCGGCCTGACGGGGTTCTTCCGTGCCGAGCCCGGGGACCGGGCCTCGCTGGGGGCAACCCTGGCCGCGATGACCGACACCCTGGAGCACCGCGGCCCGGACGACCGCGGCACCTGGGTGGATCCGTCGGGGCAGGCGGGCCTGGGCTTCCGCCGGCTGGCGATCATTGACCTGTCGGAGCAGGGCCACCAGCCGATGGTCTCGGCCAGCGGCCGGTTCACGATGGTGTTCAACGGAGAGGTCTACAACCACCAGGCGCTGCGGCGGGAACTGGCGGCGTCCGGCGCGCAGTTCCGCGGGCACTCCGATACCGAGACGATCCTCGCCGCCTTCGAGGCCTGGGGGATTGTGGCCTCGGTGCGCCGCTTCATCGGGATGTTCGCCATCGCGGTGTGGGACGGCGACCGGCGCGAGCTGACCCTGCTCCGCGACCGCCTGGGGATCAAGCCGGTCTTCGTGTACCACGAGCCGGGCCTGGTGAGCTTCGGCTCGGAGCTCAAGCCGCTCCACCTCGGGCCGGCCTTCGACCCGGCGCTCGACCCGTCGGCGGTGCTCGCCTTCCTGCGCTACCTCTACATCCCGGCGCCGGCCACCATCTTCCGCCGGGTGCGGAAGCTCGAGGCCGGCCACCTGCTCACCATCCGCGATCCGGGCGCGCCGCTGCCGCCGTCGGAGCCCTACTGGTCGCTCGAGGCGGTGGTGCGCGAGGGACGGGCCCACCGGCTCGACCTGCCCGAGGCGGAGGTGCAGGCCCGGTTCGACGCGCTGCTGGTGGACGCGGTCCGGCTGCGGATGGAGGCGGACGTGCCGCTCGGCGCGCTGCTCTCCGGGGGGGTGGACTCGAGCACCGTCGTGGCCGTGATGCAGGAGCTGTCGCCGCGGCCGGTGCGCACCTTCACAATCGGGTTCGACCACGCCGAGCACGACGAGGCCCTGTACGCGCGGGAGATCGCGGCCCACCTCGGCACCGAGCACACCGAGCTGCGCCTCACCGGCCAGGCGGCGCTGGAGGTGGTGCCGCGGCTGCCGACGATGTATGACGAGCCGCTCGCCAACCCGTCGCATATCCCGACCTACCTGGTGTGCCAGCTGGCGCGACAGCACGTGACGGTGGCGCTCTCCGGCGATGGCGCCGACGAGCTGTTCGCGGGCTACAACCGCTACGTCCACGGCGAGCGGGCGATCGCCCGGGCGGGCCGGCTGCCGCGGCCGCTGCGGCACCTGCTGGCGCGGGGGCTGGCCTCGGTCCCGCCGGAGCGGTGGGACCAGGCCCAGCGGATGGTGGGGCGGGTCTCCGCCGCCGGTGGCCGGCTGCGCCTCGCGGGGAACAAGGCCCACAAGCTGAGCCGCCTGATGGCGGCGGGCTCGGAGTTCGAGCAGTACCGCGCGCTGATGTCCATGTGGGAGGCGCCGGAGCGGCTGCTCCGCACCCCCGCCGCGGAGCAGGACCGCACCCGCCCCATCCTGGAGGGGCCGGCCCCGCTGCTGGAGCGGATGATGCACGCGGACCAGCTCACCTACCTCGCGGACGACCTGCTGGCCAAGGTGGACCGGGCCAGCATGGCGGTGAGTCTCGAGGCCCGGGTGCCCCTGCTGGACCACCGGCTGGTCGAGTTCAGCTGGCAGCTGCCGCGCGAATACAAGATCCGCGACGGGCGGGGCAAGTGGATTCTCCGGCAGGCGGCCTACCGCCGCATCCCGCAGGCGCTGCTGGAGCGGGAGAAGGTCGGCTTCACCGTGCCGATCCGCGAGTGGTTGCGGGGCCCGCTCCGTCCCTGGGCGGAGGAGATGCTGGCGCCCGAGGCGGTGGCGGCCTCCGGGATGCTGGACCCGGCCGCGGTGCGCGACGCCTGGAGCCGGTTCCAGCAGGGCGAACACGACGACGGCCTGGGTCTCTGGGCCATCTGCCAGCTCCAGGCGTGGTGCCAGCACTGGCTGGCCGCGCCGCGGCAACCCACCCTTGGAGGGATCCGCTGACCATGCGCATCCACCCCGCCGTGTTGCTGCTGTGCCTCCCCGCCACCCTGGCGGCGCAGGCGCCGTCCACCGTGCGCCGCCCGAATGAACCCGCCGGGTTCGAGCGCTTCGTGGAGGCGGACTTCACCAATCCCGAGGGCGGCGCCGCGGAGGCGCTGCACATCGGCAAGTGGGAGGGCCGCGGGCCGCGGCAGGGCAACCTGCGCCTCGAGGACGACCCGGAGGCGCCCGCCTCGCCGCCGGGCGTGATGACCACGCGGTTTCCCCGCGGGCTCCTCGCGGGGCGGGGGCCGGTGGAGGTCGGCGCCTGGGCGGAGCCCAGCGGCGAGGGCCGCCCGATGTACCGGGCGATCTACTTCACCATGTGGGTGAAGATCCGGGGCCGCGACTTCTTCCAGAATGTCTCCGGCACCAAGATGGGCTATTTCGGCTACGGCCGGTCGCCGGGACGCTCGCCTGGCAATGAGGGGATGATCATTCTCGAGGGGCGTGGCGCGAGTCACTTCACCAGTTCGCAGTTCAGCCTGGAGTTCGCCCAAGGTGGTCATACCCATCCACCCCGGATCCTTCATCAGAACGTGGAACGGCGCCAGCTTATGACGGTGGGAGACTGGCACCAGTGGGAGCTCCTGATGCAGGCCAACGACATGGGCCAGCCCAACGGGGTGCTGCGCATGTGGGTGGATGGCCGCCAGGTCATGGACTACCGCAACATCACCTTCATCACGCCCGAGGCCCCCAACGGCTTCTGGTCGTGGCGCTGGAACCCGACCTGGGGCGGCGGGCAGGGCCCCCGCACCCGGGACGACTTCATGGAGATCGATCACGTGTACATCTCCGGCCTCCCCATGGCCCGTGGCCGGGAATAGCCCAGTGGCCTGCATCTTGCTTTCCGGCAAGCGCTTCCGTGTCGCCAGGGCGAGCCTGGCGCGGCCTGCGACCTCTCCCAGGAGCCCCTGAGCGTGGCATCCCGGCCCGTGTACATCCTCGGCATCTCCGCCTTCTATCACGACAGCGCCGCGTGCCTGCTGCGCGACGGCCAGATCGTGGCGGCGGCCAGCGAGGAGCGGCTGACCCGCATCAAGGGCGACCCGGACTTCCCCCGGAAGGCGGTCGCGTTCTGCCTGCGCGAGGCCGGGATCACGGCCCAGGACCTCGATGCCGTCGGCTTCTACGACAAGCCGCTGCTCAAATTCGAGCGCATCCTGGAGACCTACCTCGGCGTGGCGCCGAAGGGGTTCCGCCAGTTCCTGATGGCCGGGCCGCTGTGGGTGAAGGAGAAGCTCTTCCTCGAGCGCGAGATCCGCGAGGCGCTCGACTACGAGGGCGACATCTTCTACGCCGAGCATCACGACTCGCACGCCGCCAGCGCGTACTACCCCTCGCCCTTCGACGAGGCGGCGATCCTCACCATGGACGGGGTGGGGGAGTGGGCGACGGCGTCGATCGGCGTGGGCAAGGGTCCTGAGCTCACCATGCTCCGGGAGCTGCAGTGGCCCGATTCGCTCGGCCTGCTCTACTCCGCCTTCACCTACTACACCGGCTTCAAGGTCAACTCCGGCGAGTACAAGGTGATGGGGCTCGCCCCGTACGGGCAGCCGAAGTACGTGGACCTGATCTACCGCGAGCTGCTGGACCTCAAGGAGGACGGCAGCTTCAAGATGGACCAGAAATACTTCCGCTACCTCGATGGCCTGACCATGACCAGCCCGGCGTTCGACGAGCTGTTCGGCGGGCCGCCGCGGGTGCCGGAATCCAACCTGACCCAGAAGGAGATGGACCTGGCCCGCTCGGTCCAGGTGGTGTGCGAGGAGATCATGCTCCGCATGGCGCGCACCGCCCACCAGGTGACCGGTCTGCCCGACCTCTGCCTGGCCGGCGGCGTGGCGCTCAACTGCGTCGGCAACGGCCGGCTGCTGCGGGAGGGGCCGTTCCGCCGCCTCTGGATCCAGCCCGCCGCCGGTGACGCCGGCGGGGCGCTGGGCGTGGCCCAGCTGATCTGGCACCGGCAGCTGCAGCAGCCGCGGCCCTCCCCGGGGGGCAAGGACGCGATGCGGGGCGCCTACCTCGGCCCCGGCTACACCCCGGAGCAGATCGAGTCCTACCTCACCAGCATCGGGGCGAAGTACGAGCGGCTCGACCGCGACGCGCTGCTCACCCGGACGGCCGGCCTGCTGGCGGACGAGAAGATCGTCGGCTGGTTCGACGGGCGGATGGAGTTCGGGCCCCGCGCGCTCGGTGCGCGCAGCATCCTGGGCGACCCGCGCAGCCCGCGCATGCAGGCGCAGATGAACCTCAAGATCAAGTTCCGCGAGGGCTTCCGGCCCTTCGCCCCGAGCGTGCTGCGGGAGCGGGTGCAGGACTACTTCGAGATTGACTGCGACTCGCCCTACATGCTGCTGGTGGCGCCGGTGAAGCGGGAGCGGCAGATCCCGATGACCGCCGCGCACCAGCAGCTCTGGGGCATCGACCAGCTCAACGTGCCGCGGTCGGACATCCCCGCGGTGACCCACATCGACTACTCCGCCCGGATCCAGACGGTCACCCCCGAGGTGAGCCCCAACTATCACGGGCTGATCCGGGAGTTCGAGCGGCAGACCGGCTGCCCGGTGGTGGTCAACACCTCGTTCAACGTGCGGGGCGAGCCGATCGTGTGCGATCCGGCCGACGCCTACCGCTGCTTCATGCGCACCCACATCGACGCGCTGGTGCTGTATCCGTTCCTCCTGCGCAAGGAGGACCAGCCGGAATGGAAGGAGACGTCGGATTGGCGGACGGAATTCCAGCTCGACTGAGCCCGGCGGAGAACCGCAAGTTCGGCCTGACCGTCGGCACCGCCTTCGCGGTGCTGGGCGCGATCAGCCGCTGGCGGGGCCATGACACCGCGCCCTACGTCCTGTGGAGCCTGGGCGGGGCGCTGATCGCCGGCGGGCTCCTGCTGCCGGCGCAGCTCGACGTGGTGCGGCGCGGGTGGATGGGCTTCGCCCACGCGCTGTCCAAGGTGACGACCCCGATCTTCATGGGGGTGGTCTATTTTCTGGTGCTGACGCCGATGGGCGTCGTGCGCCGCGCGTTCGGACACAACACCCTGATCCACCGGGCCAGCCTGGAGCAGGGGTACTGGGTGACGCGCACGCCCCGTCCCGATGCGGACGAGGCGATGCGGCGACAGTTCTAGGCGTGAACCCCGAAGCCGGGAGGGACCGTGGCGAAGTCGAGTCTGGTGGGCGAGATCTGGGCCTTCATGCGGGTGCGCAAGAAGTGGTGGCTGCTGCCCCTCATCCTGATCCTGACGCTGGTGGGCACGCTGCTGGTCTTCGCGAAGGGTTCGGCGCTCGCGCCGTTCATCTACACGATCTTCTAGTGGCGGCGCCTGCGGTCTCCGGTCCGCCGCGGGCCCCCCGGCCCCGGCGGCTGGTGTACGTCTACGACGGCGACTGGCCCCGCGGGGCCACCCGGGTGGTGAAGGAGACCCGGAGCCTCGCCGCCGCGGGCCACGCGGTGCACCTCGTCGCCCGCAACGAGACCCGCGACCCGCGGGTCGAGGACACCGGCTGGATGACGGTGCACCGGCTGCCCGCGTTCGGGCCCCGGCTGCTCAACAAGGCCATCAACTTCCCCTACTTCTTCAACCCGTTCTGGATCCGGGCCATCTGGTCGGTGGCCCGGGCCGAGCGGGCCGACGGGATCCTGGTCGCCGACCTGCCGCTCGGCCCCACGGCGCTGTGGGTGGGCCGCGCGCTCGGGCTGCCGGTCTATTTCGACATGGTCGAGGTGTATCCCGAGTTCCTGCGCACCCTGTGGGCATTCGAGCCGATGGGCTGGACCGACCACCTGGTGCGCAACCCGCGGGTGGCCGAGTGGCTGGAGCGCCGGGTGCTGCCCCGCTTCGACACCGTCTTCGTGGTCTCGGAGGAGTCGCGGCTGCGCGCGATCGGCCTGGGTGTCGCGCCCGAGCGGCTGGTGATCCTCGGCAACACGCCGGAACACCCGGAGGAGCTGGCCGCCGAGCGGCCCTGTCCCGAGCCGCTCCGGCCCCACCAGGGCCGGCCGGTGCTGCTGTTCGTCGGGACGATCATCCAGGACCGGGGGGTGCTGCGCGCGGTGGAAGCCATGCCGCGGGTGCTCGCCGCGGTACCCGACGCCCTGCTGGTGGTGGTCGGCGACGGCCCCGCGCGGGCCGAGGCCGAGGCGGCGGCGGAGCGGCTCGGGGTGACGGAGCAGGTGCTGTGGGCGGGGTGGCGGCCGCACACCGAGCTGGCGGCCTGGTACCGCCACGCCGACGTGGGGCTGCAGCCGTTCCTCGACGGCAGCCACGTCCGTATCACCCTGGCGAACAAGCTGTTTGATTACATGGCGGCCGGCCTGCCCGTGGCGGCGACCGACCTGCCCTCGACCCGGCGCATCCTCGAGGATGCCGATGCCGGGATCCTGCTGCCCGTGGACGATCCCGCCGGGTTCGCGGACGGGCTGATCGGGTTGTTGCGGGATCCGGAGCGCCGGCGCCGCCTGGGGGCCAACGGCCAGCGAGCCGTGGCCGACCGGTACAGCTGGCGCCACGATGAAGCGCGGCTCCTCGCCGCCCTGGAGCACTGACGATGGCCACCGCCGCCCTGCCCGCCGCCCGTCCGAGCATCCGCCCCCGGTTCGACCTGTACCGGGGCGCGCTGTTCCTGCTGATCATCGTGGCCGTGGGCAAGAGCCACCTGCACTTCCCGATCATGGTCACGCTGCGGCCGGCGCTGGTGCTGACCGGCCTCACCATGATGTACGCCATGATGAACCCGAGCGGCCTCGCGGACCGCTCCATGCTCAGGCTCTGGCCGGCGCGGGTGATCGCGGCACTCGGCATCTGGTCGGCGGCCAGCATCCCATTCAGCATCTCGATGGGCGGCACCGCGATGTTCGTCTTCACCGAGTATTCCAAGACCATCGTGCTGGCGCTGCTGCTCATCCTCGCGGTGCGGGATTGCCGAGACCTGGCCACCCTCCTCTGGGGCTTCGTGGCGGCCGTCGGCTCGCTGGCGCTGCTCTCGATCCTGGTCTTCAAGGTGACCCAGCACGGCGACGACGAGATCGCCCGGATCCAGAACGGCTACGCCTACGACTCGAACGACATCGGCCTGGTGGCGGTGGTGGGCCTCGCCATCACGCTGCTGATGTTCCAGTCTTCCAAGAGCACCGGCAAGCTGCTCAGCCTGGCCACCCTCGCGGCGCTGGGCGCCACCATCGCCCGGACCGGCTCACGCGGCGCGTTCGTGGGGCTGCTGTGCGTGGGCGTCGCGCTGCTGGTGTTGCTGCGCGAGGTGCCGATCGCCAAACGGGTCGCCTTCATGCTGGTCTGCATGCTGGCGGTGGGGGTGGCGGCGCCGCAGGGCTACTGGGAGCAGATGCAGACGATCCTGGTGCCCTCCCAGGACTACAACTGGGACGCCAGCCAGGGCCGGATGGAGCTGATCAAGCGGGCCTTCGGCTACATGATGAAGAATCCGCTGACCGGCCTCGGCGCCGGGCAGTTCGGCCGGGCGGAGGGCACGATGTCCCCCCTCGCGACGGCCCACAGCGAGGATCCCAACTCCGCCGGCGTCAAGTGGTCGGCAGCCCACAACTCGTTCATGCAGATCGGTGCGGAGATGGGCGTGCCCGGGCTGCTGCTGTTTGCCACCCTGGTCTTCGGCTGCATCCGCGAGGGCCTGGTGCTGCAACGACGACTACCACGGTCCTGGCGCAAGGCGGACCCCGAACGACGATTGCTCTACAACTGCGCCACCTACCTCCCGGTGGCGTTCATCGGCTTCGCCTCCGCGGGGTTCTTCGTCTCGTTCGCCTACCTGGACGTGATCTACGTGCTCACGGCCTTCCACCTCGGCATGCTCCAGTGCATCAAGCAGAAGGAGCTGGAGGAGCAGGGGGGCGGGGCAGCGGCACCGGTGCCGGTGGCGCCGGCCCCCCCCCGGCCCGGCGGGGGCGGGGGGGCGCCCCCCCCACCCCCCCCCCCCCCCCCCCCCCCCCCGCCCCCCCCCCCCCCCCCCCCCCCCCCC
>CAZYIV010000022.1:10184-45174 GCA_964647615.1 uncultured Gemmatimonadaceae bacterium
GGGGGGGGGGGCCGCGGCCCCGGGGCGGGGGGGGCCGGCCCGCCGCGGCCGCGGCGGGGGCTGGGGGCCGGCCCACCCAGTGCCGTTCCCGGCGCCCGCGCCTGGTCCCGGCCTCCGGCCACTGGCGCCGGAGCTGCGGAAGCGCAGCACGTGATCCTGGCGGGCGCGTGAGCCTCAAGGCGCTCGTCGAGCGGGGATTGCTGCTGTCGGGGGTGGCCGCGCTGAGCCGCGGGCGGCTCGGCGGTCGCACCCTGATCCTGGCCTACCACAACATCCTGCCTGCCGGCGTGGAGCCGGCGGGCGACCGGTCCCTGCACCTGCCGGTGGCGCGTTTCGCCGCCCAGCTCGAGGTCCTCGCCGGGGTGGCGGACGTCGTGCCGCTGGCCGGGCTGGCCGCGCCGGGGCACCACCGCCGCCCCCGGGTGGCGATCACCTTCGACGACGCCTATCTCGGCGCGGTGACGGCGGGCTTCGACACGCTGGACCGCCGCGGGCTTCCGGCCACGCTCTTCGTCTGCCCCGGGCTGCTCGACGGCACCACCTTCTGGTGGGACGCGCTCGCGGGCGCCGGCGACCTGGCCCCGGCGCACCGGAGCCACGCGCTGGAGACGCTGCAGGGCCGGCAGGAGCGGGTGCTGGGCTGGGCCCGGGACTCCGGCCTGCCCGTGGCCACGATGCCGGCGGCGTGTCGCAGCGCGGACGAGGCCACCGTCCTTGCCCTGGCCGCCCGCCCGGGCGTGGTGCTCGGGGCGCATACCTGGAGCCACCCGAGCCTGCCGCGGCTCGAGGCCGCCCAGCTGCGCGAGGAACTGGAGCGGCCGCTGGCCTGGCTGCGGTCACGGGTCACCGCGCCGGTCACGGTGATCAGCTATCCGTACGGGCACGCCTCGTCCGAGGTCCATGCGGCGGCTGCCGCCGCGGGGTACGACGGCGGCCTGCTGGTGGAAGGCGGGTGGGGCACGCCGGCCGACCCGCCGTTCGCGGTGCCGCGCTTCAACGTGCCGGCGGGCCTTTCGCTCGACGGCTTCCGGCTCCGGCTCGCGGGGCTCCTGTGTCGGTGACACGACTCCGGGTGCTGCACGTGGTGCAGAACCTGGGCTGGGGCGGGATGGAGCGGGTCTTCGCCGACCTGGTGCGGCGGCTGGACCCGGCGCGGTTCGAGTCCCACGTGCTGGTGCTGACCTACTTCGGGGTCAACGCGCAGGGCCTCGAGGCGTACGCCACGATGCACCCGCCGTTTCCCCAGGGGCGCCTGTCGCTGCTCCGGCCCGCGGCGTTCGCGCGGGTGATCGAGCGGATCGCGCCGACCGTGGTGCACAGCCACCAGGGGGTCTGGTACAAGACCGCGCGCGCGGCCCGGATGGCCGGGGTGCCGTGGGTGGTGCACACCGAGCACGGGCGCGAGCACCCCGATCCCTGGAATGCGCGGCTGATCGCCAACCTCGCGTCCCGGCTCACCGACGTGATCGTGCCGGTGTCGCAGGTGCTGCTGGACCAGATGGCCCGCACGGTCGTCGCCGACCCGGGCCGGATGGTCCTGGTCGAGAACGGCATCGACACCGAGGTCTACGCGCCGCGCCCCGACGACGGCCGGCTCCGGGCCGAGCTGGGGCTCGCGCCGGAGGTGCCGATCATCGGGAGCATCGGCCGGCTGGAGCCGATCAAGGGCTACGACGTGATGATCGAGGCCTACGGCGCGCTGCAGAAGCTGTGGACCGACGGGCCGGTGCCGGCGCTCGTGATCGCGGGGGACGGCAGCCAGCGGGAGGCGCTGAAGGCGCGTACCCGCGAGCTGGGAATCCGGGACGGGGTGCACCTGCTCGGCTGGCGCGACGACACCACCGCACTGCTTCCGGCGTTCAGCCTCTTCACGCTCTGTTCCCGGAGCGAGGGCACCTCGATCGGGGTGCTGGAGGCGATGAGCGCCGGCCTCTGTCCGGTGGTGACCGACGTGGGCGGCAATGCGCGGGTGCTGGGCGAGGCCTTGCGCCACCGGCTGGTGCCGCCGGTCGATCCGCCGGCGATGGCGCGGGCCTGGCGCGAGGCCCTGCGCGATGACGCGCAGCGGGCCCGGGATGTGGCCGCCGGCCGGGCGCGGGTGCTGGACCAGTTCGGGCTCGACGCCACGGTGCGGAAGTACGAAACCCTCTATGAACGGGCCTTGCAGCGATGAGCCTGGACCGGCCGATCGTGATCGTGGGTGTCGGGCGCAGCGGCTCGACGGTCTTCCACCACCTCTTCACCCGTCACCCGCAGGTCGCGTGGCTGGCGGACCTCGAGGACCGCTGGGCCTACAAGCCGTGGATCAACCGGCTGGTGCTCCGCGGGGTGGACCTGCCGCTGGCCGGGGCGCTGGTGCGGTACCTCTTCGACCCGGGCGAGTCGTACCCGTTCTGGGACTCGATCTTCGCCGGCTTCACGATGCCGCACCGCGACCTGCGCGCCGACGACCTGCTGCCCCAGGTGCAGCGGGCGCTGCTGGCGCGCTGCGCCACCGTGCCCACCGGCCGGCGCCAGCGGCTGCTCTTCAAGGTGACCGGCTGGCCTAGGATCGGGTTCTTCAAGGCGCTGTTCCCCGACGTGAAGCTGGTCCATGTCGCCCGCGACGGGCGGCCGGTCACCGCCTCGATGCTGCGCATGCCGTGGTGGTCGGGGTGGCGCGGGCCGGAGGGATGGGGCTGGGGGGAGCTGTCGCCGGCGCATCGGGATGAATGGGAGCGCCACCAGCGCTCGTTCGTGGCGCTGGGCGGAATCCAGTGGAAGATCCTGATGGAGGCCATGGAGGAGGGCCGGCGGGCCATCGCCCCGACCGAGGTGCTGGACCTGCGCTACGAGGACATCTGCACCGATCCCGTCGGGTCCTACCGCCGGGCGGTGGAGTTCGCCGAGCTCGACTGGACCCCGGGCTTCGAGGCGATCGTCCGGGCGCATCCCTTCCGCAGTGAGAACGATCGCTGGCGGCGCGACCTCACGGCCGAGCAGCAGGCGACGCTGGAGGCGGTGCTGGCACCGGCGCTGGCGCGCCATGGCTACGGCCCGGGAGCGGCGTCGCCTCGATGAGCGCCACCAGCCGGTCCATCTGGACCCGGCTGGTCCACGCGGTGAGCAGCTCCGGATCGGGGGCCCGGGCGCCGGGGTCCGGCACCAGGCCCAGGGCCCGCTCCAGCGCCGGGGTGGCCGCGGCCGGGTCCGCCTCGGTGACCACCTGGTGCCCGCCCACCTGCCGCAGCATCGCGGCGCATTCCCCGTCCTCATCCACGAAGGCCAGGATCGGCCGCCGGGTCCCCAGGTATTCGTAGAGCTTGTTGGGGATCTGCACCGGCTGTCCCCGCGCCAGCAGCAGCAGCACAGATGCGCCCTCCACCAGCCGCTGGCTCTCCGCGTGCGGCACCCAGTCACGGAAGGTCACCACGTCGGCCAGCCCGAGCCGCTCCACCTCCGCCACCACGTCCACGTTGCCGAAGACCCGGCAGCGCCCCACGAAGTCCACCGCGACCGTGGGGCGGAGGGCGGGGTGCCGGGCCAGCGCCTCGCCCAGGGCGGCGAGGAAAGGGCGCGGGTCGCGGTCGAGGTAGAAGGAGCCCACGTACACGATGCGCCGGGGACCGGCGGCGCCCGGCGCCGGCGGCCCGGCGAGGCGGTCGATCCCGTTCCGGATCGTCACCACCCGCTGCCGATGCTCCGCCGGGAGCTTGGCGGCCAGCAGCCGGGTGATGCCCTCGGACACCGGGATGATCCGCGCCGACGCGCGCAGGCAGCGGCGCTCCAGCCAGCGGCCCAGCGCCTCGGCGGGCCGGCTGCGGAGCCGCGCCGGCTTCCACGGGTTGTCGCTCCACGGGTCGCGAAACTCGGTGACCCAGGGCAGCCGGCGGCGCCAGCGGAGCCACAGCCCCGCGAGATGGGTCGAGAACGGCGGGGCGGTGGTGTAGAGCAGGTCCGCGGGGTCCTCGGCGAGCACCCGGGTGGCCGCACCCACCGCGGCCGGGATGAACCCCTGTCGGTAGTCCGGCAGCCAGAGGAACGAGAGGATCCACCGCTTCCAGCGGGGCACCTGTTCGTCGGGATCCCAGCCCAGCGCCGGTGCGGGGGTGGCGGCGGATGCCGCCGCCGGTGCCGCCGCGGGCCGGCGGCCTGCCCGCCAGTCCTCGATGGCCTGCTGCGGGTGGCGCCATGGCACCACCGTGAGCACCCGGAGCCCCGGCTCCTCGACCCGGAGCGCGTCCGTCTCGTCGTCCAGCCGGGCGGTGATCACGGTGACCCGGTGCCCGCGGGCGCGGAGGGCGGCGACCACCTTGGCGGCGCGGAGGCCGCCCACCTCCGGCGCCGGCGGGTAGAAATAGCTGAGCAGCAGGATGTGACGGGACACGGCGGCCTAGCCCCGGGCGCGCAGCGCGCGCCAGACCTTGCGGCCGAACAGTCCCAGCTCCGCCCACCGGGCGCTGGGCAGCGGGCGCGGGAGCGTCTCGTAGCCCAGGGTCGCGAGCAGCGCGCCGGCCCGGCGCTCGAAGCAGATGCGCTCGCCGCGGCTCATGCCGGTGCGCCAGCGGCCGGCGTTGTCCGCCACCGGGCGCTGGTTGAGCAGCGGCCACAGGTGCCGCTTCTCCTCCGGGACCGATTGCGCCACCCGCTCGTGGTAGGTGAGCATCTCGGGGGCCCAGGGCACCTGGAGGAAGCCGGCCACCGCCCGGAGCACCGGCTCCGGCTGCGCCACCAGGTCCTCGTACTTGAGCTCGTGGTAGCGCGCCGGGCCCAGCACCACGCCGATCCGGCGCACCCACTCCACCTGTTCCCGCCACAGCCCGGCGCACTCGACCAGGTCCTGCACCCCGAAGGACTGGCCCCGGTGCGAGAGGCAGGCGTCACGGCCGTCGCGGATGATGTGGACGATGCGGCTGGTCGGGAACCAGCGGTGCAGCCGGTCGATCCGGTGCATGTTGCCCGGATCCTTGTCGCCCCACTGCTGCTTGCCGCGGGCGGCGGCGTAGGCCAGGTGGAAGGCGTCCATCAGGCCGGGGAGCCCGGGGTAGCGCCGCCGGGCGAGCACCTCGTCAGACGCGAGGGGCACCTGCCACAAGCGGATGCGCTCGTCGGCCAGGATGTCGGCAACCATGCGCGCCGCGTCGGCGTCGGTGGCGAGGTCGTGGTAGGCCGGGAGCCGGTCCTCGTACCTGGCCCAGAGGCCCACGGTGTCGAGCGGGATCGCGATCGCGGGGTGGTTGTCCAGCATCAGGCGGAGCAGGGTGGTGCCGCTGCGCTGGAACCCGACGATGAAGAACGGCGGTGCCGTCACCGGCGGATCTCCCGCGCCAGCGCCTTGAGGCCCCGGAGCCGCTCGCGGAAGAACAGCAGCATCACCGCGGGATAGGTGAGCATGCCGGCGGCCACCGCGATGAACAGGTGCAGCTGGTCGGACCAGCCCACGGGAAGCCCGAGGCGCACGCCCGTCACCACCGCGGCCATGGTCACCGAGGCCACCAGCGGCGGCCGCACCGCCTCGAAGTACTCGCGGGCCTTGAGGCCGCAGGCCCGTTGCACCGCGCGGAACAGCACCGCCGCGAGCACCGGGTAGCCGACCACCCAGCCCATCGCGACGCCGGTGAGGCCCCAGCGGGAGCCGATCGCGAACAGCGGCAGCAGGATCGCCATGCCCATGAGGTTGAGCCGCATCGCCAGGCCCGACTGCCCCACCGCCTGCAGCACGTGCGGATAGGTGGTGGTGATCGAGCGCAGCCCGCCGTAGAAGGTCAGGATGGCGAGCGGGGCGATCGCGGGCCACCAGCGGTCGCCCAGGACCACCACCACGAACAGGTCGGACACCGACGCCAGGCCGAAGGCCACCGGGAAGGTCAGCAGCGCCAGCCCCTCGGTGATCTTGAGCAGGTAGCGCCGGAGGCCCGGCGGGTCGTCCTGCACGGCGGAGAAGATGGCCGGGGTCACCTGCGCCACCAGCCCGCTGATCCGGTCCACCGGGAGGCTCGCCAGGGTCCAGGCATGGGTGTAGGCGCCCAGCAGCACCTGGCCCAGCTTCTTGCCGACCACCGCGTTGTCGCCGTTGGAGTAGCCGTACCAGCAGAGCCGGGATACCATGATGTGGAAGCCGAACGCGACGGCGTCGCTGATCTCGGTCCACGAGGCGGGCCAGCCCAGCCGGTGCGCGCGCCAGTAGAGCGCCAGCATGGAGCTGCACACCGCGCCGATGACCATGCCCGCCATCAGCGACCAGAACCGGAACCCCATCAGCGCGAGGACCAGGGTCGCGATCCCCTGGAGCGCGGCCTCGGTGGCGTCGAGCGCGGCCACCCGGCGGAACTGCAGGTCGCGCGACATGAGCGCCTTCGGCACCACCTTCACGGCGGTAGTGACGAACAGCCCGCTCAGCAGCACCAGCGGCCAGCGCAGGTCGGGCGCGTGGAAGAAGGCCGCGACCAGGGGCGCGGTGAAGAACGACAGCCCGAACAGCAGGATGCCAAACGCGATCGAGAGCCCGCCGAGGGCGGAGATCTGGTGGCTGTTGAGGTCGCGGCGGCGGACGATCGCCGCCCCCAGGCCGAACTCGTTGACCAGCTGCACCAGCCCGACGTACAGGGTCGCGTAGCCGTAGAGGCCGTAGTCCGACGGGCTCAGGATCCGCGCCAGGGCGATCGTGATGCCCCAGTTCAGGACCTGGGTGAGCCAGCGGAAGGCGCCGGTCCACGCGACGCCCCGGACCAGGGCGCGGTCGAGGCCGTGCTGGTCGGGGGCGCCGGGCGCCGGAGCCGGCGCGGCCGATACGTTGGAAGTCACACCAATCCTTGCGACGCGTGAGACGCCGGAAAAGGGCAAGTTTGAGGCCAGCGGCGTCCCGGGGAGCGGCCCCGGGCCGGACCAGTGGCAACTGAGCAAGATAGTACCAGACAACGATTTACGCCTGCGTCACGGGCCCGCCAGCCGGGGCCGTCGTGGCCGGCGCCCGGCACCAACCCTGCAGTAGGCACGGACCGCCTGCTTCCGACACTGACCCCGACCCCGAGACCCCGTGCCGGCCCGCCTGATGCATTCCCTCGTCGCCCGCTGGCGCAGCCTCCGCGCCTGGCCCCTGTTCAACCCGCGCGGCATGGCGGAACTCCGCCGCGAGCGCCAGGGGGGCCACCCCGTCGACCCGGACCACCTGCCGCACCTGCGGGAAGCGATCGACTGGGTCTGCCGGGCCCAGGAGGCCACCCCGGATGACGGCATCGCCCGCGGCTACAGCGTGTTCTACAGCCCGTACTTCCGCAGCCGGGGCTGGCAGCCGTCGTACCCGGAGACCACCGGCTACCTGATCCCCACCCTGTTCGAGGCCGCCCGCGAGCTGGACCGTCCCGAGCTGGCGGAACGGGCCCACCGCGCCGCGCGGTGGGAGATCGCGGTGCAGCTGGAAAGCGGGGCGGTGCAGGGCGGGGTGATGGGTGAGGGCCGGACCCCCGCGATCTTCAACACCGGGCAGGTGATGTTCGGCTGGCTCGCCGCCTTCGAGGAGAGCGGCGAGGGGATCTACGCCGACGCGCTGCGCCGCGCGGGCCGGTACCTGGTGGGGTCGCTCGACGAGGACGGCCACTTCCGCCGCGGCGAGAGCGACTTCGCCCGGAAGGACGCGACGCTCTACAACGCCCGGGTCACCTGGGCCCTGGCCGAGGCGGGGAAGGCGCTGGACGAGCCGTCGTTCGTGGATGCCGCGGCGCGCCACCTGGGGATGGTCGCCTCGCGGCAGCACGCCAACGGCTGGTTCCCCGACTGCTGCCTCTCCGACCCGACGCGCCCGCTGCTGCACACGATTGCCTACACCACCCGGGGGCTGCTCGAGGGGGGCCGGGTGCTGCAGGACGCGCGCATCCTCGACGCCGGCGCCCGCGCGGCGGCGGCGCTGCTCCCCCTGGTGCGGGATGACGGCTGGCTCCCGGGACGGTTCGCGGCGGACTGGACTGCCGGGGCGCACTGGAGCTGCCTCACCGGCGACGTGCAGACGGCCACCAACTGGATGCGGCTGCACTTGATCACCGGGGAGGACCGGTGGCTGGCGCCGGTGCCGCGGGTGATCGCCTTCGTGAAGCGGAGCCAGAATCGCAGCACGAGTGACCCCGGGCTCCGCGGCGGCATCAAGGGTTCCGCCCCGATGGACGGGGACTACGGCCGCAACGAGATCCTCAACTGGGCCACCAAGTACTTCGCCGACGCGCTGATGCGCCATCGCCAGATGGCGCGCGGCACCGCGCGGGAGCGGATGGGACCCTACCGGCTCGCCTGAGCCGGCGGGGTCACCCCGATCCGCCGCACCCGGGTGCGCCCCAGCTGCACCTCCTCGGTCACGGCGAGCGAATCGTCGGTGTAGCGCCGCAGCATGGCGAGCGCCGAGTCGCCGGGGAGCCCGCCGCGCTCCAGCACCCACAGCGCGCCCGCCTCACGCGCCTCCGCCAGCACCTGCCGCGCCAGGCCCTCGTCGGAGGGCCGCATGACCAGCTGCGCCCGGGGCCGCTTCCAGTCGGGCACCGGCAGGGTGTACACCGGGTTGGAGCGGGGGAAGTAGTAGGCCAGCGGCAGCGCCCCGTCGGTGGCATAGAAGACCACCGGGTCGTCGGCGTGGATGTTGGTGTTGAGGTACCGGCCCACCGACTTCCAGTCGGCCTGGCCGTGGTAGTTCCGCACGAAGCTCGTGGTCCCAAGCGCGAAGGTCCCCACCAGCAGCGCCGCCGCCGCGGTGCGCGGCCACCCGGGAGCCGCGCCGGCGAGCAGCAGCCCCGGCAGCAGCAGCAGCCCGGGCACCGCGACCACCCAGTGCCGCTCCTCCACCAGCGAGAGATTGGTCACCCGCAGGAAGAGCAGCACCCCGATCGGCGTGGCGGCCGCGAGCAGCAGCCGGCCCTCGTTGCCGGTGAGCCGCCGGCTGCCGGGCCGGAGGCGCGCGGCGAGCACGCCCGCGGCGCTGCCGAAGAGCAGGGCCATCCCCCCGGGACCCTGCATCAACGGGGTGAAGCGGAACACCGACTCGATCAGCGTCGCCAGCGACCAGCGCCCCGCCTCGCGCGCGAGCCCGGCACCGGGCGCCAGCGCGGTCCAGTGCAGCGGGGGCAGGTAACTGAGCCGGGCCTGCAGCTGTTCCAGGACACCCGGGATCCAGGGCAGGAAGAGCAGGCCCACCGCGCCCAGCGCCACGATCACCTCGCGGGCCCGGCGGCTGGACATCCCGGCGATCCAGTGCCCCAGCAGGACGAAGCCGGTGTAGTAGAAGGTGAGCAGCCCGAGGTAGGCCACCGCCGCGTAGGCCAGCAGGTCGCGGTCGCGGACCGGCCGGTCGGGGTCGATCAGCCGGAGGAAGAGCCAGGTGCTGGCGGCGACGGACAGGATCGCGAGGGCATACACCCGCGCCTCCGACGCCGCCCACAGGAGCTGCGGGGTCAGCGCCCCGAGCAGCGCCAGGTCCCAGCCCCGGCCGCCGATCCGCAGGTCCCGGGAGATCCGCGCCAGCAGGGTGATGGTCCCGAGGCTGATCGCCACGGAGAGGAGCCGGAGGAACTCGATGGAGGGATGCATGACCCGCCAGCTCCACGCCAGCAGGAAGTAGAGCGGCGGCTGCTGCTCGAACCGGAGCGCGCGGTGCAGGGTGTCGCCGAGGCCCGCACCGGTGGTCGCGAGGGTGCAGGCCTCGTCGTACCACAGGCTGTTGCGCAGGCTCATGAAGGTGCCGATGGTCGCGACCAGCGCGATCCCCGCGAGCCAGGGCCAGCGCGGCGCTCGGCTTGACCCTGTTCCCGCCCCGCCCGTACCTTCGTCCGGACTCATCCACGCCTCCGCCCGCTCGGGAACCCCGGAACCCCGGTCGCCATGCCCCCCCTCCCGCTTCCGTCCCGTCGCTGGCACGATCCCCTGGCGCTCATCCTGGTGCTGCTGGTTGCGCTGCTTCCGCGGGTGACCCGGCTCGGCGCTGATCCCCCGGTGGCCGTGACCGGGGCCTTCCTGAGTGACGAGGGCTGGTGGGCGCAGAATGCCCGGCAGCGGGTCCTGTTCGGCGAGTGGGTGATGGATGAACACAACCCCGGACTCTACGCCGCCCCGGCCTACACCGCGGCCCTGACCCTCACCTACCAGACCTTCGGCCTCGGGCTGGTCCAGACCCGCCTCCTCAGTGCCCTCGCCGGTGCTCTCGCCTGCGTGATCCTGCTCGGGGGCCTCCGGGCGGTCCTGCCGCTCCGCCAGGCGCTGCCGGCGGCCCTGCTCTTTGCCCTCGGCGCGTTCCCCATTCTCCAGAGCCGGCTGGCGCTGACCGAGACCCTGCAGCTGGCCTTTGCCGTGGTGGTGCTGGCCGGTGCGCTCTGGGCCACGCGGTACCCGCCGTTCGGGGCGATCACCGGGCTGGGGCTGGTCGGGGCGGTACTCAGCAAGCCCAATGCCGTGATCCTGGGGCCGATCCTCGCCCTCACCTGGTGGCTGGACTATCGGCAACGGACCCGGGCCGGTGAACCCGTCCGGCCCCTGTGGCTGCAGGTGGCGGCCACCGGGCTCGCCGCCGCCATCGCCGGGATCGTCGTGGTGGTGTTCTTCCTGCTCCCCAACTGGAGCGATGTCCGGGCCCAGATGGCGGTCAGCCTCGCCAACGTCACCACCCAGAACGACCGGTTGTCCGACGGGGGCGTGCTGGTCTTCATGCTCCCCTTCCTGAGCCTCCGGCCCAGCATGCTCTTCGCCACCGGCGTGGTGCCGGTGCTCGGGCTGGTGCTGCTGCTGTGGCGGCGGCTGGTGCGGACTGCCGGGACGCCGCTCGATCCGGCCGAGCGCCTCGCCTGGGTGTGGTGGTGGTTGATGCTCGGCTACATCGCGACCCAGGCCTACCAGCCGGACCGGCGCTTCCTGCTGCTGTCGCCCGCGCTCGCGATCCTCGGGGCGCGCGGGCTGTTCGGCCGCGAGGAGGGATCCGCCGCGCCGGATGCCGCGCCGGTGCCACGCGGGCGCGCGGTGGCGGCCGGCGCGCTGTGCGGCGCGCTGCTCGGGCTTTTCCTCATGTATTTCGGGATTCCCATCCTGGGGCCGATCACCGCCCGGCTGGGCATCGGCGGCAGCGACGGCCTCGCCGCCTACACCATGCAGGTGGGGCTGTGGCATGCGGCGCTGTTCGCCGGGGCGGTGGGCGGGCCGTGGCTCGCGCGCCGGCTGGCGGCGCACCCCTGGCGGGTGCCGGCGGCGGTCTGGCTGGTGCTGTTCCTGCTGCTCGAGCCGCTCATGGTGGCGCGTGACCTGCTGCACCCCAGCTACTCCGAGCTGCAGCTCTCCCGCGCCATCGCCAAGGTCTCCCGGAACCTGCTCCCGCGGGAGCGGGTGATGACCGGCTTCCTGGCCAACTCGCTGGCGCTGGAGAGCGACATCTTCCCGTTCTACATCCGCGACGAGCCGGCCATCGGTGCCGCGATGAACCTGGACGGCTGGGAGCGGTTCCACCCCATGCTGGCGGTCACCGCCACCCGCCACGGGCGGCGCGTGGGCCTGCCGCTCGACCCGGCGGCCCACGGCCTCGCGCCGCTGTGCACCTTCCCGTTGTGGCACGAGGTGCGGGATGCCAACCCGCTCGAGGTCACCCTGTGGCTGGACCGGGACCAGCCGCGGCCGCCCTGTCCGGCGCCGGGCCGGCCGGTGCTCCAAGCCCCGGTGCCGCCCCCCGCCACGTGAACAGCGCGCCGCCGACGAGCCCCGCCAGCAGCGGGCAGCCGAAGTAGGCGAGGCTCAGCGCCACCGCGTCGCCGGCGGGGACGCCGAACGGGGCGAGGTACCAGACCCAGGCCCATTCGCGCACGCCCAGCCCGGCCAGCGACAGCGGCAGCATCGTGGCCAGCGAGACCAGCGGCACCCCCACCAGGAAGCGCCCCGGCGCGAGCGTGAGCCCCACCCCGTGCGCCACGCTCATCCACAGCAGGATGATCAGCCCCTGGACCACCAGCGAGAGCCCGTAGCACGCGACCGCCGCGCGCCCGCGCGCCGCCGTGGCCCGGACCGCCTCGGCGATCGCGGCGGGGATGGCACGGAGCCGGGGGATGCGCCGGGCCGCGAACCCCGCCACGCCGATGCCCGTCAGCAGGAGGCCGCCGAGCAGCAGCCAGCGGGAGGGATCGAAGGCGGAGGCCACCTGGGCCCCCAGCGCGCGGGCACCGGTGGGATCCAGCCACAGGCCGATCGCGGCGTAGGTGAGCAGGGCCGCCACCCCGAAGGCACGGTCCAGCACCACGCTCACCACCGCGGCCTCGGGCCGGTCGGAGGCGCGGGCCACCAGCGTCGCCCGGAAGGCATCGCCCCCCACGGCACTGGGCAGGAAGAGGCTGAAGAAGGCGCCGACCAGGTACAGGTGGGCCAGGACCGCCCAGCGTGGCGCGCCGGGCCCGATCAGGATCCGCCAGCGCGCCGCCGCGACCAGCTGGCTCAGCACCAGGAGGGCCGCCCCGAGCCCGATGGCGGGGAGGGTGCGCGCGGAGAACCGGGCGGCCAGCGCGGCCGGACCCGCCCCGTGGATCACCAGGGCCACCAGCACCGCGGCGATCGCCGCGCGGGCGATCACCCAGCCCCGCCTTGACCGGTTCCGCACCGGCATCGAAGTTTCGCGCAGTGTCTTCCTCCCCTGACCCCTCCGCGCCGCACGGGCTCCGGCGCCAGCTGCACCGCTTCGTCCCGTCACACTTCCAGGATCCGGTCGGGCTCGCCCGCCGGCTGCTCGGCAGCCGCGACCCCGATGCCTACGCGGCCATGGGTCAGGCCGCGCTGGGCCTGCTGCTCACGCCGGTGGACCTCGCCCTGCAGGCCGGGGAGCACCGGTTGTACGGCGCCGCCGGTCCGCCGGCCCGCCCGATGCTCTTTGTCTGCGGCCCGCCGCGCAGCGGCACCACCCTGGTGGCGCAGACGCTCATGGCGCACCTGCAGGTGGCGTGGCTCACCAACCTCATGGCGCTGTTTCCCCGGTCGCCGCTCCGCGCCCGGCAGCTGTTCCGGCCGCGGGTCCGCCCCTGGACGCCGACCTTCCGGAGCTATTACGGCCGGAGCCGGAGCCTCGCCGCCCCGAACGACTCCCTGGCCCTGTGGGACCGGTGGCTCGGGCGCGACCGCACCCGGCTGCGGGAGGCACTGACGCCGGCGGAGCAGGACGCGATGGTCCGCTTCTTCGGCGCGCTGGAGCCGATCACCGGCCGGGTGCTGGTCACCAAGAACAACAACCTCAACTGCCAGGCGGGGCCGGTGGCCGCCGGGCTGCCTGGCGCGCGGTTCCTCTGCCTCGACCGTGACCCCGTGTTCCTGGGCCAGGCGCTGCTCACCGCGCGGCGCGACATCCACGGCACCGACCGGGTTCCCTACGGGCTGCACCCCGACTTCGACCCGGCCGACGACCCCGTCACCAGCGTCTGCCGCCAGGTCCGGGCGCACCGCGCCGCCGCGGCCCGCTGGGCCGCGGCGCTCGGGCCGTCGCGGTTCCGGGTGATTTCCTACGACCGCTTCTGCGCCGAACCCGCCAGCACCATCGCGATGGTCGCGGACGAGCTGCTGGGGCTGCCGGCGGCGGAGCGCGTTCCGGTGCCGCCGGGCCTCCGCTTCGAGGCCTCCCGCAAGGTGCGGCTGGCGCCGGCCGAGTTCGCCGCGCTGGAGCGGGGGCTGGCCGGCGCGGCGGACGCCGGCGCCTAGAGCGCCCGCGCCACCAGGTCGGAGCGGAAGCCGCTCGCGCCGGACGGGGGCGTCGCCTTCCCTGGGGCAACGATGGCACAGCCCGTCACGCAGGTCCCCGCGATCCGCTGCACCTCGCTGAAGCGTACCCGGTTGAAGTCGTCCGCGGCGTAGGTCGCGTTGAGGAACTCCACCAGCGCGTTCACCTCGTTGGCCACGCCGGTCTCCACCGCCCGGAACCCCGCCAGCACATCCGCCACCAGCGCCGGGTCCGGCGCCGCGGTGCCCCGCCCGATCCCGGCGTAGCCCAGGCCGCGCCGGGTCACGTCGCCGGCGTGCCACAGGTTGCAGGCGTCCACCACGCCGCGGGCATGCTTCGCGGCGGCGAGCATCGCCTCGCGCTGCTCCAGGTAGACCCGGTGCGCGGTGCACATGATGAGCACCTCGGCGGGCGCCACCGCCGCCTCGAGGTCGCGGGTGAAGACATCGGCCAGGCCGGTGCGCTGCAGGTTCTGGTCGGTGGGGTAGACGTACGGGTCGTGGATCGTCACCCGGGCCCCGCGGTCGAGCAGCAGCCGCGCCAGCACCAGCGTGGGGGAGTTGCGGGTGTCCTCGGAGTTGAACCGGTACGCGGCGCCCAGCAGCGCCACCGCGCGGCCGTTGAGCGCCCCGAAGGCGCGCTCGGCCAGGTCCAGCGTCGCCGCCGGCGACCGGTCATTGATCCGGCGGGCGTCGAGGATCAGGCTGTGGCTGGTGTCGCGCTGCGCCTCGAGCGCCCGCCACCAGAGCAGGATGCCGTCCTTGGGCAGGCAGTGCCCGCCGACGCCCACGGTGGGCACCAGCAGCCCGCCGCTCGGCACCGCGTTGGGGTCGGCGCTCGCCTGGTCGTCCTGGTGCAGCCGCTGGTTGACCTGGTCGCGCAGGGCGTAGAAGTCGATGCCCGCGGCATCGCAGTGCCGCACCACCTCCGCGGCGAACGCGATGCGCACGTCGCGGTAGGCGTTCTCCAGGGTCTTCACCACCTCGGCGGTCATGCTGTTGGTCGGGTGCAGCGTCCCCCGGGTCACGATCCGGGCGTACAGCTTCCGGATCAGCCCCGGCGTATCGGGATGGAGCCCCGCCACCAGCTTGTCCGAGGTGGACACCCGCTCCACCAGCCGGCCGGGCATCACCCGGTTGGGCGAATTGCCGAGCAGCACATCCTGCCCTTCCACCAGGCCGTGCCTGGCGAACAGCTCGCGGATGAGCGTCGTCATGGTGGAGGGAGCCAGGGTGGACTCGAACACCACCACCGGCACGTTGCCCACGGGGCGCTGCTTGAGCTCCACCGCGAGGCCCTCGAGCGCCTCGAACAGCGGGCCGTAGTCCGGCGCCAGGCCGCGCTTGTCGGTCTGGGTGCAGACCAGGATCACGTCGGCATCGCGGGCGGCGGCGTACTCGTGGCTGGCGTTCAGCAGGCCGGCCTCCACCGTCTCCGCGACGACCCGGTCGAGGTCCGGCTCGATCCCGCCGATGGGCGAGCGGCCGGCGTTGATCGCCCCGACCTTCCACCCCGAGGTCGGCGAGTTGCGCTGGATCACCGTCACCGTGGCCGGGGTGTCCGACCCCTCGGTGATGCGGGCGTGGGCCAGCATGGCGGCCATCGGCATCCCGACGATGCCGGGCCCGACGACGGCGATCTTGCGGACGGACCAGTGGGTGACGCGACCGGCGGAAAGCGTGAGCGGCATGGGTCTCAGCGGGTAGAGGACGTCGCAGGGCGGGGCCGGGCCCCGGGGGCGGCCGCCGCCCGGACCGGCGTGTCGCCGTCGATGAAGGTGCGGTACCACAACTCGAGGTTGAGCAGCCCCCACAGCCGGCGGCTGAAGGCCGGCTCGCTGTTCATGAGCTTCTCGACCTCGTCCACGTTGAACAGCCCTCGCTCGCGGCAGCGGCGCGAGAGCAGGATGTCGGCGAAGAACGCCCGCGACTCGCCCCGGGCCCAGAGGTGCAGCGGCACCGGGAAACCCATCTTGTCCTTGCGGTCCATGATGGCGCGCGGGAGCAGGTCGCCGATGGCGCGGCGCAGCACGTGCTTCGGCTCGCCGCCCTTGAACTTCATGCCCGGCGGCATGGCGGCCACCAGGTCGGTGATGCGGTGGTCCAGCAGCGGCACCCGCGACTCCAGCGAGTGCGCCATGGTCACCCGGTCCTCCACCTGCAGCAGCGCCGGCAGGTTCGTGACCATGTCGTAGTGGGTCATCTTGTTGTAGTACGAGCGGGTGTCGGGGTGGTTGAACACCGCCTGGAACCGCTCGAAGATCGCGTCGCGCTGGTAGCCCGCCCGGAACCCCGGGCTCAGCAGGCTGAGCGCGCCGCCGCTGCGGTCCACCAGGTGGAAGTAGCGGCGGTCCATGTCCTCGAACACCCCGCTGCGCCAGAACTGCCGCAGCATCGGGACGTACTGCCGCAGCACCGGCAGGTTGGGCAGGATGGACGCGAGCGAGACGATGTGCTCCGCCTCCTCGTTGCTCTCGTGGATGGCGCCCTTCAGCGCCTGCTCCAGGTAGGCCACCAGGTAGCGGGCGTAGCCGCCGAAGATCTCGTCCCCGCCCTGGCCGCCGAGCACCACCTTGACCGAGCGCGCGGCGAGGCCGGACACCATGTACTGGGGGAACAGCCCGGGGCCGGCCACCGGCTCGTCCATGTGGTAGGCCAGCGTGGGGAGCGCGGCGACGAACTCGGCCTCGGTGGGGGTGATCACCTCCATCTGGGCCCCGACCCGCTCCGCCACCAGCCGGGCATAGCCCGATTCGTCGAACTCCGGCCCCTCGTCGAACCGGCCGGTGAAGGTCCGCAGCACCCCCTTCGCCACCCGGGACGCGAGCGCGGTGACCAGGCTGGAATCGAGCCCGCCGCTCAGGTAGGTCCCCACCGGCACGTCGGAGCGCATCTGCAGCCGCACCGCGTCCTCCAGCAGCCAGCGCAGCCGCTCGACGAAGTGCCGCTCCGAGTGCTCGGCGTCGAGGTGGAAGCGCGGCTCCCAGTACCGCACCCGCTGGTGGGTGCCCCGGGCCAGGTCCACCAGGTGGTACTCGCCCGGGAGCAGCTTGGTGACGCCGCGGAACATGGTCCGGTCGTCGAGCACGTACTGGAAGGTGAGGTACTCCTGGACCCCGTCGTCGTCGGCGGCGGGCCGCACCTCGGGGTCGGCGAACAGCGCCTTGATCTCCGAGGCGAACAGCATCCGGGCGGGCGAGGCGTGGAGGTACAGCGGCTTGATGCCGAAGTGATCGCGTGCCAGCAGCAGCTGCCGCTCCACCCGGTCGTACAGCGCGAAGGCGAACATCCCGTTGAGCCGCGCGACCGCCTCGGGTCCGTACGCCTCGACCAGGTGCAGGATCACCTCGGTGTCCGAGGCGGTCCGGAAGACGCAGCCCCGGGCCACCAGCTCCTGCCGCAGCTCGAGGTAGTTGTAGATCTCGCCGTTGAAGACGATCACCGAGCGGTCCGTGGCCATCGGCTGCTGCCCGGTTTCCAGGTCGATGATCGAGAGCCGCTGGTGGGCGAAGCCCACGCCGCCCTCGCAGAAGCGGCCCTGGTCGTCCGGGCCCCGGTGCCGGAGCAGCCGGGCCATGCCTTCCAGGAGCTCCGGCGCGGCGGGCGCGCCGTCGAAGCGGATGATGCCGGCGATGCCGCACATGATCGGGGCCGCCTACGCGGCGGTCCTCGGGGCGGGGGCGAGGCCCGGCGCGGCCGGCCGGCCGTCGTCGGCGGGGCGGCTGCGCAGCCCGTCGCGCGCGGCGATGGCCCGCGCGTGGGTGCTCATGTCCACCAGCCGGAAGTGCTCGCCCAGCCGTCGCAGCACCCGCAGGAACAGCGCGATCTTCCGCGCGCCCGTCAGGTCCATGCCGGGGAAGAACGCCAGCTCCCGCACCTGGTCGCCGCCCAGCAGGTCGAGCGGGTGCAGCAGGAAGCTGGGCTCGGTCCCGGTGAGGCGGCAGGCGGCGAGCGCGGTGCGCAGGTAGGCCGTCATCAGCCCCTCGGAGAAGCGGCTCAGGTAGAGCAGGTAGCTCAGGTGGAACGGCACCTTGAACACCGGGAAGGTGGTCACCGGCAGCTCCAGCAGGGTGCGTCCCGAGGGCAGCCGCCACCAGTACGGCTTCACCGGGCGCAGCCCGTCGGCCAGGGTGCCGAACAGGTGCGCCCGCTCGCGCCGCTGCGCCGGGGTGAGCTTCGCGGTCATGAAGTAGTACCGCCGGGCCAGCGGCCCGAGGTAGGTCGGCAGGGTGGAGGCGTCGTACAGGTAGCCGCGGTCGGCCAGGATCTCGAGCAGGGTGGTGCTCCAGCTGTAGCCCGGCCCGCGGAAGCCGATGGGCCGCTGCCCGGTGGCGCGCTCCACCGCGTCCTCGGTGCGGGCCAGCTCCGCCACCAGCGCCTCGGGGGCGTAGAGGTGCAGCCAGGGCTCGTGCTCGTAGGAGTGGTTGCCCACCTCGTGCCCGCGCGCGGTCAGCGACTGGAACGGCTTGAGGTTCTCCTCCCGGTCGGCGTCCACCCCCACACAGAAGAAGGTGATGCGGAGCCCCAGCTCGTCCAGCGCGTCGAGCACCGGCGGGAAGAACCGGTCGAGGTAGGTGGGCCGCGCCTCCCACCCCGGGTCGCCATGGGTCTTCATGTACGACCAGAGGTTGTCCACGTCGAGCGAGACGCTCGCCATCGGTCGGGGGTCGGTCATCGGGCCGGCAACTCCACGGGGGCGGCCGCCCCCAGCCGCGGCGCCAGCGCCGCCGCCTGGGCGTTGGCCAGCCCCACGGTCTCGTTCAGGTTCAGCGTGCCGTTGGCGATCTGCGCCGAGTTCACCACGTGGACGCCCGGCAGCGAGGTCGAGAGCGGCGGTAGCAGGCGCGCGCTGTAGTCGAGGGTCGAGAGCGCCAGCACCTCACGCACCCGGGAGATCTGGAACGCCAGCACGTCCTCGCGGCGGAAGTGGGGGTACATCCGCGCCAGCGCGGCGAGGAATTCCTCCTGCAGCTCCGCGCCGCTCCGCTGCCAGCAGGGATCGTCCTGGGTGAGGTAGCGCGGCAGGTACACCAGGCTGTGGCCGCCGAAGGCGGCGCGGTCCACCAGCGTGGTCATCTCGATCACCGCCGTGAACGGTACCCACGGCTCGGTGATGTTGGTGACGTAGTACGGGGCCAGCGGCTGCCGCAGCAGCAGCGAGGCGCAGGCGATCCCCTGGTAGGTCACCGCCTCCAGCCGGGCCCGCTCCGCCTGCGGGAGCCCCGGGCAGAGCGCCGCCACCCGGCGGCAGGGCACCGTCAGGATCACGTCGTCGAAGCCGAGCGCGGTGCCGCCCTCGAGCGTCACGGTCACCCCCGGCTCGTTGCCCGACTCGACCCGGGTCGCGGCCCGGCCGGTGCGCAGGGTCACCCCCGCCGCCTCCAGCCGGGTGCGGAACCGCCGCAGCACCTCGGCATACCCGCCGTCGACGTAGCCGAACAGCTCCCGCTTGAGCCCCGAGCGCCGGGCGGCGTACATCCGCGCGATGATCGCCCAGATGAAGGAGGCGCTGGCCTGGCGGTAGTTCTCGCCCAGCTTGCTCTTGAGCAGCGGCAGCCAGATGCGCTCGAAGGTCCGCGGCCCCGACCAGCGGAGCAGCCAGTCGGTCACCGGCACCTGCTCCAGCGGGCGGCCGTCGCTGATCCGCGACGCGTGCAGGATGGTGGCGGCGAGCCGCGCCTTGTCCAGCAGGTTGAGCGGCGGGAAGCGGAGGAACTCGAGGCTGGTCGAGAGGGAATAGAGCCGGCCGTCGGTGTAGAACCCGGTGCGGGTGGTGCCGTAACGCAGCCGGTCGCCCAGCCCCAGCTCGTCCAGCAGCCCGCGCAGGTGCTCGTCCGACAGCAGGATCACGTGGTAGAAGCGATCCCAGGTGAACCCGCCCAGCTCCTGCGGGGCCGCGAGGCCGCCCGGTTCCGGCGCGGCCTCGATGATGGTGACCCGGTGTCCGGCGGCCTGCAACCGCCAGGCGAGGGTCAGGCCAAGGAAGCCCCCGCCGATGATGCCGACGTCAGACACGCTGGACCTCGCCGCTGGTGCGGGGAGCCACCGGCGGCAGCGGCGTGGTGCGGCTCACCGCCGGCACGCTCCCGCCCAGCCGCGCGAACGCCAGCCGGGTGAGCAGGCCCAGGTGGCCGGCGATGGTCTGCAGGATCTTCATCTTGGAGCGGCCCAGCATCCGCACTTGCAGCGTGGTGGGGAACTCCGCGATCCGCCCGCCCGCCAGGTCCAGGCGGCCCACCAGCTCCGCGACGCCGAGGAAGCGGGTGTCGTGGATGGCCACCTGCTGCACCACGCTCCGGCGGTACACCCGGAAGCAGCTGGTGTAGGTGGCCAGCTTGTGATGCAGCACCAGGCGGTACAGCCGGGACAGGGTGCGGGACAGCACCAGCCGCCACTCCGGGACGTTGCGCACCTCGCCGTCGGGATGATAGGGCGAGGCCACCACCAGGTCGGTCTCGGGGGTGAGCAGCGGGATCATGTCGCCCAGCAGGTGCGGATCGTAGGTGCAGTCGCAGTCGATGGAGCAGACGATGTCCGTCGTGGCGGCCTGCAGCCCGGTGCGCATCGCCCCCGCCACGCCGAGGTTCTCCGGGTGCTGCACGAACCGGCAATCGGCGCGCCCCCCGAAGACCGCCTGCAGCGCCTGCCAGGTGCCGTCGGTGCTGGCATCGTCCACGAAGATCCAGGTGAAGTCGTACCGGCTGCCCAGCTGATCCCAGACACTCCGCAGCGTGTTGGCCAGGTAGGGGAGGATCAGCTCCTCGTTGTAGCAGGGAATGATCACCGAGACCGGGGTGCGCGGGCCGCTCGGCGCCGGTGTGGTGACGGTGAGCGGCGGTGGTGCGGCCGGCGCGGCCGGCCGGTGCTCGGCGGTGGCGAGGCGCGTGGCCAGCCCCAGGTGGTCCGCGATCGAGACGAAGCGATACCGGTCCAGCAGGTGCGACACCCGCGCCGGCATCGATTCCAGGTTGCGGTACGTCCGCACCCGTTGCAGCCAGGGGGCGGCGCTGATCTTGGGCAGCTCCGGATCCAGCTCCCATGCATGGAAGTACATCACGTAGGGTGCGGTGAAGGTGCGGTGCCAGCGCGCCACCGCGCGGCGCACCAGCGCCGGCGGGATCTGCCGGAACCAGTTCCCGCCAGCGATCGGCACGTGCCATCCGAGCACGTCCACCGCGGAGATCGGGAACTCCCACAGGGTGCGCTCGCCGAACTGCTCCGCGTGGGCGAACCGCCGCCACGGCTCCGCCGCGAACCGCCGCCCGATGGGCCCGATGCTGGAGTCGTACTCGTAGCCCTCCTCGGCCAGGACGCTCAGGGCCCACAGGTCCGAGGGGGTGAACCAGTCGTCCGCCACCCGGTAGCCAAGTACCCGCTGGCCCGAGGCTCGCTGCAGCGCCTCGCGCGCCCGGGCCAGGTCCTCGCGGAACTCGGACGGGGTCATCCCCCGCACGCTGCGATGGTAGTAGCCCTTGCTGGCGATCTCGTGGCCCCGGCTCGCGACCTCCGCGATCAGCTCGGGCAGCCGCTCCGCCACCCAGCCGAGCACGAAGAAGGTGGCGCGGTGGCCCCGGGCCTCGATCAGCTCGAGCGCTCGGCGGGTGTTCCGCTCCAGCCGCGACTCGAACCGGTACCACTCGCCCCGCTGGATCAGCCGGTTGAATGCACCCAGCTGGTAATAATCCTCCAGCGCGACGGTCAGGAGGTGCGGGCCGGTGCCGGGTTCACGTGGGTGCATGAGATCCGAGTGCAGGGGTCATCAAGGGCGATCAACTGCCCATGGGAGCAAGGTTTGCGCCCCGGGGGCGGGCGGCCGTCACCCGTGGTCCAGGTGTGACGGAAGTCGCTGTCGGCACGGCTCTTGCCCGCTGGCCGGGCTCGCCAACACTAAGCACCCGACCGCTCCCGGGCGTCCCGGGTGCCCGTCCCGTGCCTGCATCCGGAGTGAGGATGTCGCAGACTCCCGGCCTGTCCGTCATCGTGCCGGCCTACAACGAGGAACGGACCGTCCGCTCCCTCATCGAACGGGTGCGGCAGGTGCCGCTCGCGATCGAGATCGTGGCAGTCAACGACGCCTCCCGCGACGACACCGCCGCCGTGCTGGAGCAGCTCAAGAGCGAGGGGCTGATCGACGTGGTGGCGCACCATCCGGCCAACCGGGGGAAGGGCGCCGCGATCCGCACCGGGATCCAGCATGCCACCCGGGAGGTGATCGTGGTGCAGGACGCCGACCTGGAGTACGACCCCGCCGAGCTCCCCATGCTGCTCCGGCCGATCCTCCGGGGCCAGGCCGACGCCGTCTTCGGCTCTCGCTTCCTCGGCGCCGAACACCGGGTGCTGTACTTCTGGCATTCCATGGGCAACAAGTTCCTGACCCTCCTGTCGAACATGTTCACCGACCTGAACCTGACCGACATGGAGACCTGCTACAAGATGGTCCGCGCCCCGCTCATGAAGCAGCTCATCCTCACCACCGACCGCTTCGGCTTCGAGCCGGAGATCACCGCCCGCCTGGCCCAGGCGCGGGCCCGGATCTGGGAGATGCCCATCTCCTATGCCGGCCGCACCTACGCTGATGGCAAGAAGATCGGGTGGAAGGACGGGGTGGCGGCGCTGTGGCACATCATCCGGTTCAACCTCCTGCCGCCGAAGCAGCCGATCTGGACCGAGTAGGGGCCCGCGGTGTTGCGTTGACGCAACACTCGATGCCCCGGGGCGATGGTTCGTAGCTTGGCCACCATAGCCAAGGGTTTCGCTGGTCGCACGATCGTTGGCAATGCGCAACAGGTGTTGCGCCTGGAAATCCCGGAGGTCGGGGCGTGACTGAGACGGGACAGCCCGGACAGGAGCAGGCCCGGTTGTCGGGCAGGGTGGTCGCGGGGGTTGCCGCCCTCCTCGCCCTGCACGCGCTGCTGGCGTGGCTCATCCGCGAGCCCGGGATCACCGTCCGCAACGACGACGCGCTCTACCTGCTGCTCTCCCGGTCGCTGGCCCACGGCCACTTCCGCGACGCGCATCTGCTGGGTGCCCCGGCGCACGCGCTCTATCCTCCCGGCTACCCGGCGATCCTCCTGCTGCTCACCTGGCTGGGCGGCGAGCACGTCGACCTCTTCCTCGCGGTCAACATCCTGTTCTCGGTGGCGAGCCTCGGACTCACCTTCGACCTGGTGCGGCGCCGCTGGTCGGTGGCCGCCGGCTTCCTGGTGCTGCTGCCGCTGGTGATGAACAACACCCTGGTCCGCTATGCCGGCAGCCTGATCTCGGAGCCGTCCTACCTATTTCTCAGCACCTTCGCCCTGTGGCTGCTCTCCCGGGGGGCGGTGTCCAGCTGGCTGCTCGCGGCGGCCACCGCGGTGACCCTCGCGGCGGGGATGACGCGGAGTGTGGGCCTGGTGCTGCTGTCGGCAATCTGCCTCTGGCTGCTGCTCGAGCGGCGGACCCGGGCGGCGTTCATCGTGGGAGCGGTCGGGGCGCTGGTGCTGGGCGGCTGGCTGATGCGCACCTTCCTGCTGCCGGACCAGTTCCGCACCATCGGGCGCTCCTACGCCGAGGATGTGGAACGTATGGTCACCCTGGGGAGCGACTTCTACCTGGTGAAGCGGTTCCGGATCGGCGTGTTATACGCCACCGTCTTCCTGCCCCTGGTGCTGGCCATCCCCGGGGTGCACGAGGGGGGCGGCGGGCTGATCACCTGGTGGGGGCTCCTCCTCGCCGCGCTGGTGCCGGTCGGGCTGGTGAGCTTCTGGCGCCGCGGCTGGGCGCTCGGCGCGCTCTACATCGTCGGGTATGTGGTGCTGCTGGCCATGTGGCGGGTGTCGTCCCCCCGGTTCCTCGCGGTGGTGATTCCGCTGGTCCTGGCCGCCGCGCTGGTCCCCTTCTGCATCTGGCCGGGCCGAGCCCGCCGCTGGGGCTACGGCGTGGCGGGGGGACTGGTGCTGCTCCTCACCTGGCAGGGCGCCGTGAGCTGGCAGGCCGATCACGCCGAGCTGCGGGGCTGCGACCGGACCGCGGCTCTGGACTCCCCCGGCTGCTTCAATCCCGATGCGCGGAGCTTCTTCCGCCTGGCGCGGCGCACGCCGGAGGTCGTGCCCGCCGACGCCACCGTGCTCACGGCGCGGGAGGCGAGCTTCGCCTATTACAGCGGCCGGACCGCCTGGTACCTCAACCGCGCCTTCGCCCCGGACAGCGTGCACATCCTGGACGGGTTGCTGGCCAGCGGGGTGGGCTACGTCCTGCTGGGGCACACCCACACCACCGAGGTCCGGATGCTGGCTCCGGCGCTGGCGGCCGACTGTCGCCGGCTGGACCTCCTGCTGGAGGAGCCCCCGCGCAGCGCCCTCTTCCGGATCCGCCCCCCCGCCGAGGGCGAGGGCGGCACCGCCGCCTGCGCCACGATCGAAGCCTACCGGGCCGACTCGACTCCCGTCGCCCGCACCCGGAAGTGACCGAAAACGTCGCTCTTCGCGCGGGTCGAAGGATTCGCGCACCCCTGTGGCGCCTCTCCACCCCGACCGACGTTTCCGACAGGCTGACTCAACCCTTTTCATCCCAATTGCTTGCGGGCCGATTCCGGGTCCCCTTCGGGGGGCTCGGAGGCGTGGGCGGGAGTGGCACCACACTTGCCCGTTTCCCGCCTCGTTACGGCACAACCCTTCCTCCCGATTGGAGTTGGGCATTTGAGCACCGGCAGTCCCACGGCAGTGCGCGACAACGATCCGGACACGCCCCCGGGGACCCCCGCCCCGACCGTCGGCGTGGCCGTGATCGCCCTGGGCGACGAGGCCACGCTGCTGGCGCTGCTTGGCGCGCTGCTGCCGGCCAGCCGGGAGTATCAGGTGGAGGTGGTGCTGCTCCTGCGGGGCGCGCTGCCCGCGGGCCTGGAGGAAGGGCCGCTGCTGAGGGTGATTCCGGTGGACCTCGGGAGCACCGAGGCGCAGATGCGGCGCGAGGGGCTGATCGCCCTGGATACCGACGTGGTGGTGCTCACCAGCGACCTGGATCCGCTCGCCGGCGACTGGGCGGCGGCGCTGCCCCGGCTGGCGCAGGTGGTGGTGAGCCACGAGCCCGAGGTGACCACCGCCGACTGGCACGGCACGCTGCGCCGCCTGGCGGTCGCCGACCCGGGCGCGTGACCCGCCGCAGGGGCGCGGCGTGAGCGGCCCCGCGCTGAGCGTCGTGGTCCCGGCGGTGAACGGCATCGGCCCGCTGGCCGATACGCTCGACGCCCTGGCGGGCGAGCGGGACGGTGTGGCGCTGGAGGTGCTGGTGCCCGAGCGCCTGGGTGAGGCGTTCCGGGCCGAGGTGGCGGCGCGCTACCCGTGGGTGCGGCTGCTGCCCGCGTCGGCCACGGCGACGATCCCGGAGCTGCGGGCGCTCGCCTTCCGGGCAGCGCAGGCGCCGGCGGTGGCGGTGATCGAGGATCACGTGCGGGTGCCGTCCGGTTGGGCCGCGGCGATGCTCGCGGCGCTGGCGGAGGGCGCGGACGCGGTGGGCGGATCGGTGGAGAACGCGGCCACTGAGACGCTGCTGGATTGGGCGGCGTTCCTGTGCGAGTACAGCCAGCTGCTGCCGCCACTGGCGGCCGGCGAGGTGACGGGCCTGACGGGCAACAACACCGTGTACCGGCGCGCGGCGCTGGAGCGGACTCGCGCGGCGTGGGAAGCCGGTCGCTGGGAGGATCACCTCCACGCGGCGATCCGCGCCTCCGGGGGCCGGCTGGTGCAGCACCCGGGGATCCGCGTGGGGCACCGGATGCAGTACGCCCCGGGGGAGTACCCGTCGCAGCGGTTCCTCTATTCGCGCGCGTGGGCGGGGATGCGGGCCGCGGAGTGGCCGGCGCCGCGGCGCTGGGCCGCCGGGCTGCTGGCGCTGGCGCTGCCGCCGGTGCTGTTCGCGCGGATCGTGCGGACGGTGTGGGGCAAGGGGTATCACCGCGGCATCCTGGTCCGGGCGCTGCCGCTGCTCGCCTGGTTCGTGCTGGCGTGGGGCCTCGGCGAGGTGGTGGGCTACTGGGCCGGGCCGGGGCAGGCGCTCCGGCGGGTCCGCTGAGCCGGCCGGGCCGCGAGTCAATGGGGTTCTACCGAACGGAGTCCTGATGTCCACTGAGACCGCCGCACCGCGCGCCGTCACCCGGATCCAGCCGGGGGACCGGGTCGTCGTCATCGGCGCCGGCCCCGCCGGCCTCACCGCGGCCTACCTGCTCTCCAAGCGGGGCTACAAGGTCACGGTGCTCGAGGCCGACGACATCGTGGGCGGCATCTCGCGGACCGCGCAGTACAAGGGCTACCGCTTCGACATCGGCGGGCACCGCTTCTTCACCAAGATCAAGCCGGTCGAGGACCTGTGGTACGAGATCCTCGGCGAGGACTTCATCTCGGTGCCGCGGCTCTCCCGCATCCATTACGACGGCAAGTTCTTCGACTACCCGCTGAAGGCGATGAACGCCCTGCGCGGGCTCGGGCTGTGGAACGCCATCACCATCACGCTGAGCTACCTCCGCTGGCACTGGTGGCCCCACCCGGTCGAGGAGAACTTCGAGCAGTGGGTCACCAACCGCTTCGGCAAGAAGCTGTACTCGATCTTCTTCAAGACCTACACCGAGAAGGTCTGGGGCATTCCCTGCACCGAGATCCGCGCCGAGTGGGCGGCCCAGCGGATCCAGGGGCTCTCGCTGGCCAAGGCCATCCTGAGCGCGGCCAACCTCAACCGCCGCAACGACAGCATCAAGACCCTCATCAACGAGTTCCAGTATCCCCGGCTGGGGCCGGGCCAGATGTGGGAGACCTGCGCCGAGCGGGTGAAGGGCATGGGCAACGAGGTGCTCCTGCGGCACTATGCCCACGCCATCGAGGTCCAGGACGGCAAGGCGGTCGCGGTCCGGGCGAAGACCGACGCCGGCGAGGTGCGCTTCCCCTGCGAGCACGTGATCAACACCTCGGCGGTGCGCTCGCTGGTGCGCGCCCTCGACCCGGCGCCGCCGGCCGACGTGGCCGCCGCCGCCGAGGGACTCAAGTACCGCGACTTCCTGGTCGTGGCGCTGATGCTCGAGGCCCGGGACCTGTTCCCCGACAACTGGATCTACATCCACACCCCGGGCGTGAAGGTCGGCCGGATCCAGAACTTCAACAACTGGAGCCAGGCGATGGTGCCGGTGGCGGGGCACACCTGCCTCGGGCTGGAGTACTTCTGCTTCAAGGGCGACGGGCTGTGGGAGTCGCCCGACGCCGACCTGGTGGCGCTGGCCACGCAGGAGTTCCTCTCCCTCGGCCTGGCGCCGAAGGACACGAAGGTGGTGGACGGCGCCGTCATCCGGATGCCCAAGGCGTACCCGATCTACGACTCGGAGTACCGCGGCCACCTGGACCGGGTGCGGGCGCACATCGACGGGATCCCGAACCTGCACACCGTCGGCCGCAACGGGATGCACAAGTACAACAACGCCGACCACTCGATGCTCACGGCGATGTTCGCCCTCGACAACATGCACGGCGCCACCCACGACGTGTGGGCGGTGAACACCGACTACGAGTACCACGAGGAGCAGAAGATCGAGGAGCAGCAGATCGGCGGCCGGACCGGCGCGGTCGGCGCGACCGCGGGCTGAGCCGTGCGGATCGGGGTGGACGCCACCAGCTGGGCCAACGGCCGCGGGTATGGGCGGTTCACCCGGCACCTGCTGCCCGCCATGGTGCGACAGGCGCCCGAGGACCAGTTCGTCTGCTTCCTCGACCCCGCCTCGGCGGAGGTCTTCACGCTGGAGGCCCCGAACCTCCGGCGGGTGGTGGTGGGGCAGGGCGTGGCGCCGACCGCGGCGGCCGCTGCCGACGGGTACCGCGCGCCGGCCGACATGCTGCGGCTCACCCGCGCGGTGTGGCGCGAGCCGACCGAGGTGTTCTGGTCGCCGACGGTCTACACCTTCTTCCCCCTCCCGCCGGGCCGGCGGGCGGTGGTGACGGTGCACGACGCGATCGCCGAGCGGTTCCCCGAGCTCACGCTGCCGTCGCCGCGGGCGCGGCTGTTCTGGCGGCTCAAGGTGGGGCTGGCGCTGCGGCAGGCGCGGCTGGTGCTGACGGTGTCGGACTTCTCGGCCCGTGAACTGGCGACGGTGCTCAAGGTGGACCCGCGGCGGATCCGGGTCACCGTCGAGGCGCCGGCCGAGGCCTTCCGGCCGAGTGACGCGCCGGGCGAGCCGGCGGCGATGGCGGGGCGGCATGGCGTGCCGACTGGGGCGCGCTGGTTCACCTACGTGGGCGGGTTCAACCCGCACAAGCACGTGGACCGGATCGTCCGGGCCCACGCGGCGGCCTGCCGCGGCCGGGCGGAGCCGCCCCACCTGCTGCTGGTGGGCACGATCGACAAGGACGTCTTCCACGGCGACCAGGCGGCGATCCGCCGGGCGATCGCGGAGGCGGGGACGGAGGCGCTGGTGCACTGGACGGGGTTCGTCCCGGACGCGGAGCTGCGGCACCTGCACACCGGCGCGGTGGGCCTGGTGCTGGCGTCGGCGTGCGAGGGGTTCGGGCTCCCGGCGGTGGAGGCGGCCGCCTGCGGCACGGCGGTCATCGCGACCACCGCGAGTCCGCTGCCCGGGCTGCTGGCGGGCGGTGGGATCTTCGTCTCGCCGGGTGACGAGGCCGAACTCGCCGCCGCGATGGCCCGGCTGCTCGACGACGAGCCGGCCCGGGCCGCGATGGCGCGCACCGCGCGGGACCGGGCGGCGGCGCTCTCCTGGGGGCGCGGGGCGGAGCTGGCGCTGGGCGCCCTGCGGGAGGCGGCGGCGTGAGCGGGCTCCGGTTCGCATTCCTGACCACGTTCTACCCGCCGCACAATTTCGGCGGCGACGGGATCGGGATCCAGCGGCTGGCGCGGGGGCTGGTGCGGGCCGGGCACCACGTCACGGTGATTCACGACGTGGATGCCTACAACACGCTGCACCAGGGGCCCGAGCCGGTGCCGCAGCCGGAGCCGGACGGGCTCGAGGTGATCCGGCTCCGGAGCGGACTGGGCGCGCTCTCGCCGCTGCTCACCCAGCAGCTGGGGCGGCCGGTGGTGAACGGCCGGCGGATCGCGCGGATCCTGGACGAGGGGCAGTTCGACGTCATCAACTTCCACAACGTCTCGCTGGTGGGCGGGCCGGGGATCCTCAAGTACGGGCGCGGGCTCAAGCTGTACATGGCGCACGAACACTGGCTGGTCTGCCCCAGCCACGTGCTGTGGCGCTACAACCGGGAGCTGTGCGACGGGCGCGAGTGCGTGCGCTGCCAGCTGAGCTACCGCCGCCCGCCCCAGCTGTGGCGGATGACCGGGTACCTGGAGCGGGAACTGCGGCACGTGGACACGTTCATCGCGATGAGCGAGTTCAGCCGCCGCAAGCACCAGGAGTTCGGCTTCCCGCGGGAGATGGAAGTGCTGCCCTACTTCCTGCCGGACCCGGAGGCGGCGGGGGCCCGGGTGGGCGGGGCGTCACCGCACCCGCGGCCGTATTTCCTGTTCGTGGGGCGGCTGGAGAAGATCAAGGGGCTGGACGACGTGATCCCGGTCTTCCGCGACTTTCCGGCGGCCGACCTGGTGATCGCGGGTGACGGGGAGTACGCCGCCACGCTCAAGGCGCAGGCCGAGGGCCTGCCCAACGTGCGGTTCCTGGGGCGGGTGGCGCCGGACGACCTGCGCCGGTACTACGAGCATGCGATCGCGCTGGTGGTCCCGTCGGTCTGCTTCGAGACCTTCGGCATCATCCTGATCGAGGCGTTCAAGCAGGGCACGCCGGTGGTGGCGCGGCGCATCGGGCCGTTCCCCGAGCTGGTGGCGGCCTCGGGCGGTGCGGAGCTGTTCAGCACGCCGGAGGAGCTGCGCGGCATCCTGCAGCGGCTGCAGGAGGAGCCGGCCGAACGTGAGGCGCTGGCCCGGGCCTGCTACCGCGGGTTCCTGGTGAACTGGACCGAGAAGGCGGTGATCCCCCGCTACCTCGGCATCGTGCGGCGGACCGCCGAGCAGAAGGGGGATCAGGCGGTGTTGGACCGGTTGACTGGCGGGCCGTCGCGGCCCGCCCGGGGCACTTCCGCCCCATCCCGGCGCCCCGGCGCCGTGGTGCCTTAGGGGGACGCATGCGGGTCTTCATCACGGGTGGCGCGGGGTTCATCGGGTCGCACCTGGCCGAACGGCTGCTCGAGCGGGGCGACCGGGTGCTGGTGCTGGATGACCTCTCGACCGGCACGATGGACAATATCCAGCACCTCATCGGCCGGCCCGGGTTCGAGTACCGGATCGGCACCGCGCTCGACCTGCCGCTGGTGACCGAGTGCGTGGATCGCTGCGACGTCACGGTCCACCTGGCGGCGGCGGTGGGTGTGCGGCTCATCGTCGAGCGCCCGGTCCACACCATCGAGACCAACATCGGCGCCACCGAGACGGTGCTCGACGCGGCGGCCAAGAAGCAGAAGCTGGTGCTGGTGGCCAGCACCTCGGAGGTCTACGGCAAGAGCGCCAAGATCCCCTTCAGCGAGGAGGACGACCTCCAGCTCGGCCCCACCAGCCACAGCCGCTGGGCCTACGCCTGCTCCAAGGCGATGGACGAGTGGCTGGCGCTGGCCTACCTGCGGGAGAAGCAGGTGCCGGTGATCCTGGCCCGCTTCTTCAACACGGTGGGGCCGCGGCAGACCGGCCGTTACGGGATGGTGCTGCCCAACTTCGCCGCCCAGGCGCTGGCCGGGGACCCGATCACCGTCTTCGGTACCGGGCAGCAGTCGCGCTGCTTCGGCCACGTGCAGGATGCCGTCGAGGCGATCCTCCGGCTGATCGCCACGCCGGGCGCGGTGGGCCAGGTGTTCAATGTGGGCAACGACGAGGAAGTCTCGATCCTGCAGCTGGCCGAGCGGGTGCGCGAGGCGGCCGGCTCCAGCTCGCCCATCAAGCTGGTGCCGTACAGCGAGGCGTACCCGGAGGGCTTCGAGGACATGCACCGGCGGGTGCCGGACGTGCGCAAGCTGGAGCGCACCGTCGGGTTCCGGCCGCGCACCCCGCTGGCGCAGATCATCGCCGACGTGGTGGCCGACCAGCGGGCGAGGCTGGCGGCGCGGTAGGCGGGCCGGCGGCCGGCGTGCGCGCGATCCTCACCTGGCACAGCCTGGACGAGACCGGCTCGCCGATCTCGGTGGCGCCGGCGGTGTTCCGGCAGCAGGTGGCATGGCTCGCCGCCGGAGGGGTGCCGGTGGTGGGGCTCGCGGAGCTGCTGGCACTCCCCGCCGGGGCCGACGCGGTGGCGCTGACGTTCGATGACGGGTTCGCCAGCACCGCGGAGCTCGCGGCACCGCTGCTCCGGGAGCACGGCCTGCCGGCCACGGTGTACGTGGTGACCGAGCACGTGGGCGGCACCAATGCCTGGGGCGGCGTGGCCGATCCGCGGGTGCCGACCCTGCCCCTGGCGGGCTGGGACGCGCTGGGACGGATGGCGGAGGCGGGGATCACGCTCGGGGCGCACACCCGGCGGCACCCGCACCTGACGCGGCTCTCGCCTGGCGCGCTGGCGGATGAGCTGGGTGGCGGCCAGGAGGCGCTCGCGGCACGGACCGGGGTGCGGGCGGACAGCATCGCCTATCCCTACGGCGACGTGGACCCGGCGGTCGAGGCGGCCGCGGGACGCTGGTTCCGCCTGGGCGTCACCACCGCGCTGCGCTGGCTGGGCGAAGCGGAGCGGCCGCTGGCACTGCCGCGGCTCGACATGTTCTACCTGCGGGACCCCGGGCAGCTCGAGGCCTGGGACACGGGATGGTTCCGGGCCCGGGTGCGGCTCCGGGAACGGCTGCGCGCCTGGCGCGCGGCCTGGACTTCGGTCGGGGGAGGCTGGTGAAAGCGGAACATCCACTGCTGTCGGTGATCGTCCCGGCGTTCAACGGGACCCGCGTGCTCCCGCGGGCCCTGGCGGCGCTGGCCGCCAGCGACCTGCCGCGCGAGTGCTGGGAGCTGATCGTCGTGGACGACGGCAGCACCGACGACACCGCCGCGCTGGCCTCGACCTGGGCCGACATCGTCATCCGGATCCCCGGGGTGCCGCACGGGCCGGGGTACGCCCGCAACCGCGGGGTCGAGGCCGCGCGGGGCGAGGTCGTGGTGTTCGTGGACGCCGACGTCGTGGTGCACGCCGACACCCTGCGGCGGATCGCCTGGACCTTCGCCCGCGACCCGGAGCTCGGGGCGCTGTTCGGCTCCTACGATGACCAGCCGCCGGCGCCGGGACTGGTGAGCCGCTATCGCAACCTGCTGCACCACTGGCACCACCAGGCCAATCCCGGGCCGGCCGAGACCTTCTGGGCCGGCTGCGGCGCGGTGCGGCGGCGGGTGTTCCACGCGGCGGGGATGTTCGACGAGTGGCACTACCGGCGGCCCAGCATCGAGGACATCGAGCTGGGGCACCGGATCGTGATGACGGGGGAGCGGATCGAGCTGCGGCCCGAGATCCAGTGCGCCCACCTCAAGCAGTGGTCGCTGTGGAACGTGGTCCGCACCGACATCAAGGATCGCGGCATCCCCTGGATGCGGCTGCTGCTGCAGGAGGGAAAGCTGGGGCAGCGGCGCGCGCTCAACCTGAAGCCGATCGAGAAGGTCAACACCGCGCTGGTGGGCCTCGGCCTGCTGGCCCTCGGCGCCGCGGTGGCGCTACGCGACCCGCGCTGGCTGCTGCTCACGCTGGGCGCGGTACTCGTGGTGGGCGGGACCAACCTGCCGTTCTACCGGTTCCTGGCGCGGGTGCAGGGGCCCGGGTTCGCGCTGGGCGCGTTCCCGATCCACCTGCTGTATTACCTGGTGAACGGGGTGTGCGCCGCCGGCGGGTTCGTGGCGCACCACCTGATCGGCGAGCCGACACCCGAGGCGGCGGTGCAGGCCTGGGCCGAGGTCGGCGTGCAGCGCTGGCCGCCGGTGCCGGTGCGGGCGCCCATCGGGGCGTGGGCGCCCCGGTGAGCGGGGCGACCGGTTATTGTTGAGGGATTGTCCATGACGGAGACCCTGATGGCCCAGTCTCGCCGCACCCCTGCCGACGGCTCGCTGCCGCCCGCGCTCCAGCTCGCCTTCTGCCCGCTGCACAAGCGGGCCTTCGGCCTGGCGGTGGGCGTGGCGTGCGGGCTGCTGGTCGCCGGGTTCACGCTGGTGTACATGCTGCGGGCCGCGCCCGGGGAGGCGCCGGAGCTGGGGCTGCTCGCGAACTACTTCTACGGCTACACCCCCACGCCGGCCGGCGCGCTGGTGGGCGCCCTGTGGGGGCTGTTCGTAGGCTTCGTCGGCGGCTGGTTCTTCGCCTTCTGCCGCAACTTCGCGGTGGCGCTGTCGGTGTTCGTGATCCGCACCCGGGCGGAGATGAACCAGACCCGCGATTTCCTGGACCACATCTGAGGGCGCCGTGCCCAACCCGAGGACCCCGATGGACCAGACCGAGCAGGACCTGAACGACGTCATCCTCCGCCTGAACGGGCGCTCCTGGGGCATTGCCGCGGGGCTGCTGCTCGGCTTCGGGCTGTTCCTCGCGACCAACATCCTGGTGCTCAAGGGCGGGCACGAGGTGGGCAAGCACCTGGGCCTGCTGCGGGTCTTCTTCCCCGGCTACTCGGTGACCTTCGTGGGGAGCATCATCGGGTTCATCTACGCCTTCGTGGTGGGCTACGCGCTCGGCCGGGTGGTGGGCGTGGTGTACAACAAGCTGGTCTCCGCCCGCGCCGCGTGACCATGGCCTCCGCCCAGCCCCTCCCCCGCAGCGCCGTGCTCGGCGCCTGGGTGCGGCTGCTGCGGCCGCAGCAGTGGGTGAAGAACGCCTTCGTGCTGACGCCGCTGGTGTTCTCCGGGAAATTCCTCGACCCGGCGGCGGTGGGGCAGGCCGGCGCGGCGTTCCTGGCCTTCTGCCTGGTGGCGAGCGGGGTGTACGCCGGCAACGACGTGGTGGACCGCCACGCCGACCGGGCCCACCCCACCAAGCGGCACCGCCCGGTGGCGGCGGGAATCATCCCGGTGGGCGGGGCGCTCGCGGCGGCGGCGATGTGCGTGGTGGCGGCCCTCGCGATCGGGCTCGCGGTGCACCCGGCGCTGGCCGGGATCATCGCCGCCTACCTCGGGCTCAACGTGCTGTACACGCTGTGGCTCAAGCGGATGGTGCTGCTCGACGTGTTCACCATCGCGGCGTTCTTCGTGCTCCGGCTGCTGGCCGGGGCCACGGCGATCGCCGTGGCGCCCTCGATCTGGCTGCTGCTCTGCGGCGGGCTGCTGGCGCTGTACCTGGGCTTCGCCAAGCGGCGCCACGAGCTGCTGCTGCTCGGCGCCCAGTCCTCGGAGCACCGCAGCGTCCTCACCGAGTACAGCCCGATGTTCCTGGACCAGATGTCCACCGTGCTGCTCGCGGTGACCATCGTGTCCTACATCATGTACACGGTCTCGCACGAGAAACTGGCCGAGGTGGGATCGTATGCCCTGACGGGCAGCACCGTCTTCGTGCTGTACGGGGTGTTCCGCTACCTCTACCTGGTGCACCAGCGCCAGGGCGGGAGCCCCACCGAGACCCTGCTGACCGACCGGTCCCTCATGGTGGCCGTGGGGCTGTGGTTCGCGTACTGCGGTCTGGTGATCTACGGCCCCTTCTGATCCAGGGGCATGCTCCGAAGCGATTGCGGGGCAACGACTTAGTGGATTCCGGCGGAGGGCCATCCGGTCCTAAAGTGGCATGGCTATTGCACTTCCGCCAATGCTCGGCGGGCGGCCCCGGCCGCCCCTAGTTCCTACTCGTGCCGTCAAAGGTAGCCACCCATGCACTCGCCCCTGCTTGCCGCGCACCTGGCCCTGTACGTGGGTCCGGACCAGCTCCTGCCGCTGACCTCGATCCTCGGGGCCATCGGCGGCGCCATCATGATCTTCTGGCGCCAGGTGACCGGATTCGTCAAGAAGCTGTTCAAGCGCACCGCCGACTGACCGGAGTCCCGCGCCGCAATGACTGCCAGCACGCTTTCCAGCCGGCCCGCCCCGGGCGCGGCCGATGACGCCCTGAAGGAACGGATGAACATCGTGATCGGCGGCCACGTCGATCACGGCAAGAGCACGGTCGTGGGCCGGCTGCTCGCCGACACCGGCTCGCTCCCCGAGGGCAAGCTGGAACAGGTGAAGGCGCTCTGCGAGCGCACCGCCAAGCCGTTCGAGTACGCCTTCCTGCTCGACGCGCTGAAGGACGAGCAGGCCCAGGGCATCACGATCGACGCGGCGCGGGTGTTCTTCCACACCCGGAAGCGCCACTACATCATCATCGACGCCCCCGGCCACATCGAGTTCCTGAAGAACA
>CAZYIV010000023.1:0-45149 GCA_964647615.1 uncultured Gemmatimonadaceae bacterium
CCACCACGGTGGCGATCGAGTTGGCGCTGTCGTGGAAGCCGTTGATGAAGTCGAAGACCAGCGCGACGGCGATGATCAGGAGGACGTAGCTGACGGTGGGCGTCATGGCTCAGCCGTGCTTGATCGAGATGGACTCGAGGACGTTGGCGGCGTCCTCGCAGCAGTCCAGCGTCCGCTCCAGGCTGTCGTACACTTCCTTCCACTTGATCAGCTGCACCGGATCGGGCTCGCCCTCGAACATCCGGCCCAGCCACTCGTGGTACAGGCTGTCCCCCTCCTCCTCGTGCTTCTTGAGCGCGATGCATGCGGTGAGCACCGCGCCGTCATTCCGGGAGAGGTTCTTCACCGCCACCACCAGCTGCTCGCAGGCCCGCTGCACCACCTCCGCCAGCAGGATCGCCCCGCGCGGCGCCTCGCCGATGTGGAAGATCTGGGAGCGCCGGGCCAGCCCGTCAATGAGGTCGACCACGTCGTCCAGCCCCGAGGCCAGCGCGTGGATGTCCTCCCGGTCGAGCGGCGTGATGAAGGTGCGGTCCAGCCGGGTGATCACCTCGTGGGTGAGCTGGTCGCACTCATGCTCCACCCGCTTGATGGACTCGGCCAGGTAGTTCCGCCGCTCCACCGGCGCCTGGAGCAGCTCGATCATCAGGGAGGCGGCCTCCACGCTGCGCTCCGCCACGGCGGTGAACAGGTCGAAGAAACGCTCGTCGCGGGGGAGGAAGCGCACGGATGGGCTCCGGTCAGATTGTCACGATCGGGTCACAGCGCGCGGGGAATGTAACGGCCACGGGGGGGAGGGGAAGGGTGGGACTTGGGCGGGCCAATGGCGGGAACAATTCCGGGGCCCGCCCCGGAATGCAGTCATTTGCCCAGCAACAACTTGCGCAGGTCGCCGGGGTGCTCCAGCCAGTGATCCGGCGCCGCCGGCTCCAGCTCCGGGCGGCTGAACGGGCCCCACAGCACCGCGCCGGTCCGGACCCCGGCCGCGCGGCCGCTGTGCAGGTCGTGGATGCTGTCTCCCACGAAGATCGTGCTGGCGGGATCGGCGCCCAGCGCGGCCACGGCGCGGTGCACCGGCTCGGGATGGGGCTTGGGGCGGGTGACATCGTCGGCGCAGACCAGGACTTCCATCTCCGTCTCCAGCCCCACCAGGCGGAGGCCGCGCTGGGTGCCCTCGCGGGTCTTGCTGGTCACCACCCCGGTGCGGAGGCCGGCGGCGCGCAGGTCGAGCGCCAGCGCGCCGATGCCGGCGAAGGGCCGGACCATCGCATCGTGGTTGGCCAGGTTGAACGCACGGTAGGTGGCCACGAGCTGCTCCAGGTCCTCGGGGCTGGTCGCGGCCTGCTGCAGCTGGACCCGGAGCGGCGTGCCCACCCCGGCCAGCCACACCGCGTCCGGCAGCGGCGGCCGGTCGTGGGCCGCGAGGGTGTGGTGGTAGCTCGCGAGGATCAGCGCGATCGAATCGATGAGGGTGCCGTCGAGGTCGAACAGCACGGTGCGGTAGGTGGTCATCCGCGGAAGCTAGTCACCCGCACAATGCCGGCGATGACCGGAAGGGCGGGCGCGGGCCGGGGCCCGGGAGGCGGCAGGGCGGCGAGCCGGCGGAGCAGCGTGGCCGCGGGGAGCGCCAGCCACTCGCCCGCCAGCTGCAGCTCTCCCGCGCGCAGCCCACCTTCGAGCCACCGCAGCCCCCGGTCTGCCAGGGCCAGCGCGTCGCGATCCCGCCGCCGCGCCGCGGCCGCCCCCAGCCGGAAGAGGCGGCGGCGCAGGCGCTGCTGGTCGCGCGGCGGCGGTGCCCCGCCCGCCTCCCCGGCCTGCTCGGCGAGCGCGCGGCGGAGGACCGGCGCCACCTCCCCCGCGAACCGGGCGCGCAGCGTGGCGCCGAGCGGCGCCTCGCCGGCGGGGCGCAGGCCGCGCAGGACCGGCACCAGCTCCGCCGCCGAATCGGACGGCGGCCCCGCATCGCTGATCCACAACAGCCGTGCCGGCGCGGGGGGCCCTGCGGGGCTCGCGAGCCGCCAGGCCAGCAGCCATCCGTCGGCCGCTCCCTGCGCGCTCGCGACGCCGGCGCGGCGTTCCCCCTCCGCGAGGTCCGCCAGCGCCGCGCGCCACTGCCAGGGCACCCGGTCCGCGAGCCCGGCACGCGCCGGGAGGCGGTGCTTGGTGACCAGCCGTTCCAGCCGCCGCTGGCGGCGTTCGATCCCGGTCGGCGGGAGCAGCGTGACGGCCTCCACCGCCGGATGCGCGCTCCCGAGGCGGCGCACCCGTCCGAGTCGCTGCGCCAGGCGGACCGCCGTCCACGGCAGGTCCAGATGCACCACCCGCCGGGCCCGCTGCAGGTCCAGCCCTTCGGCCGCCACATCCGTCGCGAGCAGCAGCGCCGGCGGTGGGCTGGCGGCACCGGGGTGCAGGCGGGCGAGCACGGCCGCCCGGCTCGAGCGGAGCGGACCGATCCCGGCGCCCGCGCCGGAGAGCCACGCCGGGCGCCACGCGGCGAGGTGGTCCCGCAGCCAGGCCAGCGTGGCCCGGCTGCCGGTGAACACCAGCGTCGGTGCGCCATCGGCCAGCAGTCCCCGCAGCGCCGCGAGGCGCGGGTCCGGCGCGGCCTCGCGTGCCCGGGCCTGCTCCGCCAGCAGCAGCGCGGGACCGGCATCCTCCAGCACCAGTTCCGGCGCGTCCTCGGTCTCTGTCAGCAGGCTCCACAGCACGAGCTGGTCGGCATCGGCGCCGGCGGCGTCGCGCAGGGCCGCGCGGCCCGGATGCCGGCCCGCGGCGCGTGCATCGCCGGCCTGCGCCAGCAGCTGGCGGTAGCGGGTGAGCGTGGCGGCGAGTGCCCGCGGGCTCGAGGCCAGCGCGCCGAGCAGGGTCGCGCGGAGCAGGGCCCGCACCGGGGCCCGCCGCGACAGCGCCAGGCCCTCCACCCCCGCGAGCAACGCCGCATCGGCCGGGGCCAGCGTCCACCGGATGCGATGGCGGGTGAGTCGCGGCAGGCCCGCCGGCTCCATGCCGCTCACCACCACCGCGCCCAGCGCATCCGGTGCCTCACCCCGGGCGAGCGCCGCGCGCAGGCTGCCACAACCGCCGGTCCGGAGCGCATCGTCCCGGACGGCCAGGAGCAACTGGTGCAGCAGGTCGGACAGGCGGTTGACCACCGGTGTCGCGGAGAGCAGCAGGACGTGTCGGCCGGTGAGCCACGGCGCCACGGTGTGATAGCGCCGGGTGGCCGGTTCCCGGAAGTGGTGCGACTCGTCGATGATGATCAGCCGCGCCGGGTCGTGGGGGAGCCGGCCGCGGCTCGCCGCCTGGTGTGAGTGCACCCGGAGCGCCACGCCCGCGCGTGCCGCCGCGGCCTGCCACTGGGCCCTGAGGACGGCGGGCACCAGCGCGACCACCGGCCCGCCGAGCGCCTGCGCGACGGCCAGCGCCACCCAGGTCTTCCCGCTGCCGACCGGGTCGGCCAGCAGGGCGCCCTGGTGCGCGCGGAGCGCGGCGAGCCCCCGCCGGAACGACCGCACCTGCCCGGGCCGGAGCCAGCCCGGTGGCGGGTCCGGTGCCTCGGGTGGGAGCAGCGCCGTCACCAGCGCGGCACGCACCGCGGCAAACGGCTGGTCGGGACCGGGATCCAGCGAGGCGGCGAGCGGGTCGTGCCGTTCGGCCAGCGCCTCAGCCACGATCACCGGGATCGGCTCCCGGTGCACGGGCGAGTACCGCGCGGGCGCCGGCGGGGAGCGCCAGGTGCTCGGCGACATGGGCATCGAGGGCCTCCTGGACCGGTTCGCCGCGGGCCCCGCGCTCCGCCAGCGCCGCGAGGACCGGGTCGGCGCGTGCAGCCGGCGGGAGCGGCAGGCCGCCCACCACCCGGGCATTGAACCGGGCGAAGCCGCTCGCGGCCACGTCTGCCGCCGCGCGGGCCGCGACCCGGATCCAGGTGCTGTTGAGCCAGGCGGTGAGCGCCAGCGCGGTGCGCCGGTCCGCTACCGGCACGAGGTAACAGGTGTTGAGCGGGATGGCGCCGCGCTCGGCGACGCCGGAGAGCGCCACCGCCCGGAGGCCCCGGGCCAGGTCGGGCCAGGCCACCCGATGCGGCGCCAGCGCCGGCCGTACCCGGAAGAGCGCCCACGGCGGCCCGCCGTCGTGGTCCACCCGGGCCCGGAGCAGCGCCTCATGCGCGGCGAGGTGCCGGGCGGCCGCGGCGGGGAGCCGGGGCAGCGGCGCACCGTGGTCATCGTGCGGGAACAGCAGCGGCACGCCGGGGCCGTGCCCGAAGGGCCGGAGGTCCCGGCCGCGCAGGGCCCGGCGGAGCAGCGCCGCCTCGATGCCCGGCGGCGGGTCGAGGAAGACGGCGTTGGCGCCGGTCTTCACTCCGAGCTGGGGCGGATGCCGTTCCCCCAGGCGCGGGTGATCGGCATGCACCGCGGCCAGCGCCTCCAGCAGCGCCGGCTCCGCGATGATCCAGGGGCCGGCCTGGCGCAGCTCGGCCTGGGGCCACGCCGCCGCCGTCGCGGGCGCGAGCGCGAGGCGTACCCGGTGCCCGGGGGCGGCAGTGCGGCGTGCCGCCACCAGCGCCAGCGGGTAGGTGGTCGCCTCGAAGCTCGCGCCGGGATCGCGGGTCAGGTCGGCGAGGGCATGCAGGGTGGCCTGCTCCGCGAGGCCACGGCGCATCCCGGCCGCGTAGCCCGCCGTGGCCAGCTTGGCGGGGAGGAGCAGCGCCATCACGCCGCTGGGACGGAGCAGCTCGAGGCCCCGCTCCACGAACGCGAGCGCCAGGTCCGGCTGGTGGGCGTAGCCCGGGCCCCGTGCCGTCCACCAGCGGTAACGCGCCGCGAGGGCGGCGCGCAGCGCCGGCGGCAGCTCCTCCGCCCGCACCCACGGCGGATTGCCCACGACCAGATCGAACCCGCCCTGCGCCAGCACGTCGCCGAAGTGCGCCTCGTAGCTGAACCAGGGCACCTCGCCTTCGCGGGCCAGGCGGCGCTGCAGCCGCCGCACCTGCGCCAGGGCATGCCGCTCGGTGCGCAGCACCCGCCGGGTCGTGGCGTCGAGTCCCCGTGCGGTGCCGAACAGCGTGGGGGAGCGGGCCGCGAGGAGGCAGTCCGTGATCCGCCCCTCGACCACGTGCGCCGCCTGGCCCAGGCACTCCTCCAGCGCGCGGCGCTCCGCCTGCCGCAACTGCTGCGCGAGCGCCGCCTTGTCGGGCCTGGCCGCCCGGACATAGGCCTCGCGCAGGCCCCGCAGCGCGCCGGCGCTCCGCGCGGGCCGGGTGCCCAGCCGCGCCAGGAAGCTCGCGGGGTCGAGGAGGCTGTCGCCCTGGCGCACCTGGCCGTCGAGGTTGGGGAGCGGTGCCACCGCGTGCCCGGGACCCGCCGGCTCCACGGCGATGACCGCCAGCCAGAGCCGCAGCTCGCTCAGCCGCACCGCCATCGGGTGCAGGTCCACGCCGTGGAGGTTGCGGGCAATGATCCGCCGCCTGAGCACCGCGGGCGGTGCCTCCCCCGCGCGCAGGTCCGCCAGCCGTTCCAGCGCGCCCAGCAGGAAGGCGCCCGAGCCCACGGCGGGATCGAGCAGGGTGAGGTCGTCCAGCCGGGCCCGGAGCGCCGCGTCCGGGGCCGCGAGCCGCCGCGCCGCGGCAACGACGTCGCTGCCGTCCTGCTCGGCCACCCAGGCGGTGAGCGCCGCGTCCACCAGCCGCCGGACCAGCGCGGGCGGGGTGTAGTAGGCGCCGCTCGCCTGCCGCTCCTCGCCCGCCATCAGTCCCTCGAACACCCGGCCCAGCATGTCGGGCGCGACGGCGGCGGGGTCGGCCCCCTCCGTGGTGATGAAGCGGAACCGCTCGAACAGCGCGTCGAAGGCCTCGCGCCAGCAGTCGGTCGGTACCTCGCCCCGCCAGGCCCGCTCCAGCGGATGGGGGGCGAACAGCCCGCCGTTCAGGAAGGGGATGTCGCCGAAGCGCCGGGCGCGCCGCCGGCGCTCCGCCGGCCGGTTGAGGGTGCCGAAGAAGAGCGGCCGGAACAGGTCGCGATGCAGCGGCCGGCGCGCGGCGAGAGTCTCGTCCACCGCACGTCGCAGGAAGTCAGGCCGCCCGTCCAGCCAGCCGCGGGCCTGCACGAAGTAGAGGAACAGCACCCGGGTGAGCTGGATCAGCGCCAGCGACTCGCGGCTGCCGCGCGGGGGCGCGGGCGTCAGCGCCTCCGCCATGCGGCCCGCGACCGCGCGGAAGGCGCGGAAGAAGCGCCGGCCGGCATCCTCGGTCTCGAGGACATCCAGCAGCGCGAGCGCGGTGGCGAGCGGGGCGGTGGCGGCGGACGCGACCCGGCACACCGCCAGCAGGCGGTGGAGGTCGGCCGGGCTCGCCGCGAGCGGCAGGCACCAGCCGCGGGTCCGCTCCAGGGTGATCGCGACCGCCAGCTCGCCCGCGTCCCGGTCGAGCGCCAGCACCCCCGCCAGGCGGCCGCGGCCATCGAGGGCACGGCTCAAGTGCCGCGCGGCAGCGAGCGCGCCGCGCACCTCCACCGCCACCCACGCCAGCCCCAGCGGCGAGCCGAACTCGGCGGCGGCGCGGAGCGGCAGCGGCAGGCTGCCCGGCGCCAGCGGCCGCGGCGGGCCCAGCTCGCCCGCCGGGGCGAACAGCGCCGGCAGGTCGGCGAGGCCCCGCAGCCGATGCAGGCGGGCGGCGACTTCCATGCTCCCCCCGGGGGTGGTCGGGGGTCCATGCTAGTGCCGGGGCGGGTGTAACTTGGTAGCCGGTGCGCGGCGCGGGGGAGCCGAATAACCCGTGGCTCGCACCCCTTCCCGGAGGGGGAGCATGTTCCGTCGTGCGCTCTGCGGTGCCCTGCTGTGCACGGTCGCGCCGCTGGCCGGCCAGGCCAGCACGTTCACCACCCTGCGTGGGGCCGACACCATCGCGACCGAGGAGTTCGAGCGCGCCGACGTGCAGCTCGCCGGCAGCCTCACGCGGGTGGCGGGGGAAGCCCGCGAGCGGGTGCGCTACCGTGCCACGCTGGTCGAGGACCAGAGTGCCCCGCTGCTGGAACTCACCGCGTGGCGCGCCGGCGACCCGGAAGAGTCGCCCGCCCGCCAGATGGTGCGGGTGATCTTCAAGGATGACAGCGTCGCGGTGGACGACGTCAGCCGCTGGGGCGGGGTCGGGACCCGGCTGTTGCCCACCCGGCATGCGGCGCTGCCGTTCCTCAACCTCTCCACGGCGTTCCTCGAGCTGGCCACCCGGCGGCTGGCGCAATCCGGCCGCGACTCGCTCACCGCGCCGTTCTTCAACCTCGGCGGCGGGCAGACGGTGGACGGCACCCTGCGCCGGATCAGTCCCGATTCCACCGCGCTCCGGCTCGGCCCGGTCGAGTTCCGCTTCGCGGTGGACGGCGCCGGCCGGATTCTCGGCGGCGCGGTGCCCTCCCAGCAGCTGACGATCACCCGCACCGGCGCGCCCTGAGGCCCCGGCTCACCGTGGACTCCGCCCGGCCCCCCCAGCGCTCGAGCGCCTACGCGATTGCGGCGGTGTACTTCGTGCTCGGCGTGGTGTGGATCTTCTTCTCCGACAACCTGGTCTTCGACAAGCTGGGGCTCGACGCCGGGGCCCAGCGGCACCTGCAGACCATCAAGGGGATCTTCTTCGTCCTCTCCACCAGTGTCCTGATCTGGTGGCTGTGGCGGCGCGCCAGCGGCGCGCTGGGCGAGGCAGAGCGGGCCCGGCTGGAGAGCGAGTCGCGCTACCGGCAGATCTTCGAGAAGACCACCTCGGTCTGCCTCCTGGTGGACTCGGAGACCACCCAGCTGGTGGACGTGAACCCCGCGGCGGTCGTGTTCTACGGCTGGTCCCGCGAGGAGCTGATCGGCAAGCCGCTGGGCGAGATCAACGTCCTTCCCGACCGCGAGGTGCGGCAGCTGATCGCGGCGGCGCAGGGGGAGCAGCGCAACTTCTTCATCTTCCGCCAGCGGCTCCGGTCGGGGCAGTCGCGCGACGTCGAGCTGCACTCGAGCCCCATCGTGCTCAACGGGCGCCCGACGCTCTACTGCATCGTGCACGACATCACCGACCGCGTGCGGGCCGAGCGCCAGCTGGTGGAGTCCGAGGCCAACTACCGCCGCGCCCTGCAGCAGGCCTCCGACGCGATCGTCGTCAGCGACCGTCAGGGGGTGATCCTCGAGGTGAACGCCCGGGCGGAGGAGCTGCTGGGCTTCCGCCGCGAGGAGCTCCGGGGCAAGCGGATGGAGGACCTCGCGGTCGCGGAGGACCGCGAGCGCCAGCCGCTCCGCGCCCGCGACCTGCTGGAGGAGACCACCGCCCTGCACGAGCGCCGCCTGGCCCGGAAGGGCGGGGGCAGCGTGGAGGTCGAGATCAGCGCCCGCGACCTCGGCGACGGCCGGGTGCAGGCGATCGTGCGCGACATCTCCGAGCGGCGCCGGCTGGAGGAACAGCTGCGCCAGGCGCAGAAGATGGAGGCGGTGGGCCAGCTGACCGGCGGCATCGCGCACGACCTCAACAACCTGCTGACCGTGGTGCTGGCCAACAGCGAGATGATGGCCGGCGCGCTCCCGCCCGGGCGGGACGACCTGCAGAACGACATCGGGGAGCTGCAGTCCGCCGCCCGGCGCGGCGCGCAGATGATCAAGAAGCTGCTCTCCTTCAGCCGCCACGCGGCGCTCACCTTCCAGGTGCTGGACCTGGCCCAGGTCGTCGGCGAGCTGCTCGGCACCCTGCGCCGGCTGCTGCCGGCCCACATCGACGTGAAGCTGCAGCGCGACCACGACCCGGTCCGCATCCTGGCCGACGCCGGCGCCATGGAACAGATCCTCATCAACCTCGCCACCAACGCGCGGGACGCGATGCCCCGCGGCGGCGAGCTGATGCTGCAGGTGCACCGGGTGGACGTCGCGCGGCCCCCCGCCGGCGCCCAGCCCGGCAGCTACGCCTGCCTCACCGTGCGCGACACCGGCATCGGCATGGACGAGCGGGTCCGGGCCCGCGCCTTCGAGCCCTTCTTCACCACCAAGCCGCCCGGCGAGGGCAGCGGGCTCGGCATGGCGATGCTGTACGGCCTGACCCAGCAGCACGGCGGCTTCGTGGAGCTGGAGAGCGAGGTGGGGGTCGGCACCAGCGTGCGGGTCTACATCCCGCTGGCGCGCGACGAGCAGCCGCTGATCGAGCTCACGCCGCCGCCCACGGGGCTCCGCGGCGGGCAGGAGACCATCCTGCTGGTGGAGGACGAGGACGGGCTCCGGCGGGTGGCGCAGCGGGCGCTGGAGAAGGTGGGCTACAAGGTGCTGACCGCCGCCGACGGGCTGGAGGCGCTGGAGCTGTACCACCAGCGCTCCCACGAGGTGGACCTGATCATCACCGACGTGGTGATGCCCAAGCTGGGCGGGATCGCGCTGTACCGCACCCTGCTGCAGGACGGGCACGCGCCCCGGTTCCTGTTCACCAGCGGCTACGCGGCCGAGGAGGTGATGCGGGGCGACCTGCAGGACGTGGAGCTGCCGCTGCTGCAGAAGCCGTGGACCCTCGCCGACCTCACCCAGCGGGTGCGCGAGGTGCTGGACCGCGGCCGCTAGCGGTTGACCGCGGCGCCGTAGGTACGGCCCCGCCACTCCACCCGGCGGCCGCCCCGCACCACCGAACGCAGCACGATCAGCAGCGTCGCCACGGCGCCGATGGGGTAGGCGGGGCCGTACCAGGGCGGGATCCCCATCCCGGTCGAGACCAGCGTCCAGTACACCGCCGACGCCAGGGTGGCGAGCCGGGCGGCGCCCGCCAGCGCCGGCGGCCCGGCCAGCAGCACCAGCGGCGGCACCAGCCAGAAGCCGAGCGCCGCGGCCAGCAGCACCGGCACCAGGGCCCGCCGCAGCGGCTCGTCGGGGAAGGTGCGGCGCCCGCCGAGGTACACATTCTTGGACCAGCCCTCGACCAACGGGGCGAGCCCGGTGTACATCCGGGTGGCCATGTACTCGGTCGCGAAGGCGAAATGCAGCACCCGCCCGGCGCGGAACAGCCGCTGCGCCAGCGCCAGGTCCTCCGCCACCTCGGCGCGCACCGCGGCGTGCCCGCCGATCCCCTGGTAGGCGGCGCGGGTGAAGAGCAGGAACTGCCCGTTGGCGATGACGTCGCGCGCGCGCCGGGCGGCGTTCACCCGTGGCGGGCTGAAGCGGAGCCCCAGCAGCACCCACACCTGCGGCATGATGAGCCGCTCCCACGGCGAGAGGCAGAGCTGCCGCGGCGCCACCGTCACCGCGTCGGCGCGGTGCGCCTGCAGCGCCGCGACCGCGCGGCCCAGCAGCTCCGGCTCATGGCGGGTGTCGGCGTCGGTGAAGCAGAGCAGGTCGCCCCGCGCCGCCTCGGCGCCCTGGTGGCAGGCCCACGGCTTGCCGTACCATCCCGCGGGCAGCGGCGCGCCGGGCACCAGCCGGAGCCTGGGATCGCCGGCCGCCAGCGACGCCACCCGGGCCGCGGTGTCGTCGGTGGAGCCGTCGTCCACCACCAGCAGCTCGAGGTCGGGATAGCCGCTCGTGAGCACCGAGCGCACCACGGTCTCGATGGTGGCGGACTCATTGCGGGCGGGAATGATGACGCTGAGGGCGGGGCCGGCCACGGGCGGATGCGCGGCCAGGCTCGGGGTGCGGCGGGCGAGGCGGACCAGCGTGAGGAAGACGAGCAGCCAGGGCAGCGCGGCGAGCACCGTCACCGGTGCTTCACCACCGCGGCCAGCTCTCCCTCGATCTGCTCCAGCTGCTTCAGGATGTCGTGCTCGTCCAGGGCGCTGTCGGGCGCCGGGACCCCGTTCTCGGTGAACAGGGTGGCCACCAGCGCGTCGGTGTAGCCCACCACCGCCACCGCGATCCCCTTGTCCAGGATCGTGTTCAGGCGGAGAATGATGGCCATCGCCTGGCGCTGGCGCAGCGGGGTGAGCAGCGGCCCGATGCGGCGGATGAGCAGCTCGCGGAGGTATTGCAGCTCCTCCACCACCTCACCCGCCGCCAGGCCCCGCGCCGCGCCGAAGCGGCCGTAGTGCTCGGCGGCGTGGTGCCAGACCTCGTTGACCGCGCGGCGCAGCGGGCCGACGCTCTCGGTCATGAGGTCGTAGAGCAGGGCCAGCTCGCGCTCCAGCACCGCCCGGGGCCAGCGACTGCTGTCCGACACCCGCACCCCCAGCCACTCCACCCAGTCCTGGATGACGGCCGCGCGGTGATCGGCCATGGCGCGGCCAACGGTGAGCAGCGTGGGATGGGAAGCGCGCACGCAGGGGGCTCCGGGGGATGAACCGGGCGCAAATCTATACCGGCGTGCCGGAGCCGGTCAAAACACGTTCGGGACGCCGCACGTCCCGGCCCAGCGACAGGAGTGCACGGGATGACCCAGACGCCGCGGCGGCCGCCGCGCCTCGCCCCCGGGCAGCGGGTGGCGCTGCTCGCACCCGCCGGCCCGCTCTCCGAGCGCGATGACCTGGCCCGCGCCCAGTGGCTCTGCGCCGCGCTCGGCGTCGAGCCGGTGGCGGGCCCCCATGCCCTCGACCGCTTCGGCTACCTGGCCGGCACCGACGAGGACCGCCTCGCCGACCTGAACCAGGCCCTCGCCGACCCCACCATCGACGCCATCTGGTGCCTGCGCGGGGGCTACGGCGTGAGCCGCATCCTGGACCGGGTGGCCTTCCACGCCTTCGCCGCGCGGCCCAAGCCGGTGCTCGGCTTCTCCGACATCACCGCGCTGCTGCTGGCGCTGCACCACGTCACCGGAGTCACCACCTTTCACGGCCCGATGTCGCGCGCGCCGCTCACCGCCTTCAGCCGTGCGCACCTGGAGAAGGTCCTCACCATTGCCGCCCCGGGCGGGCGGCTCGGGACCCTGCCGCCGCCGCCGGGCGTCCTCGCGCCCCGCTACCCGCGCCTGGTCACCCTGCGCGAGGGGGTCGCCGATGGTCCCCTCATCGGCGGCAACCTCACCATGCTGACCGCCCTGGCCGGCACCCGCTACTTCCCCCGGCTGGAGGGGGCACTGCTGTTCCTCGAGGATGTCGGCGAGGACCTCTACCGCGTGGACCGCATGCTGGCGCAGTTGCGGCTGATGGGCGTCCTGGAGCGGGTGGCCGGCGTCATCGTGGGGCAGTTCACCGAGATGAAGCGTGGCACCACCGATGGCGGGGCCCATCGCTTCGACGAGGTGCTGGCGAGCTACTTCCTGCCGCTCGGCGTCCCCGTCGCGTACGGCTTCCCCATCGGCCACGTGGACGAGCAGTGGACCCTGCCCCTCGGCGTGCGGGCGCGGTTCGATGCGGGGCAGGGCACGCTCGACCTGCTCGAGGCGGCGGTCAGCTGATGGCGACGCCGTCCCGCAGCCGTCACGTCCTGCCCGGCGCCCTCGGCCCGTTGCTGCTCGACGTCCGCACCAGCGACCGGACGCTGCCCCGGCCCGCCGTCGTCATCATCCACGGCTTCAAGGGCTTCAAGGACTGGGGGATGTTTCCGGCGCTCGCGGAGCGGGTGGCGCGCGCCGGGTTCACGGCCGTCAGCGTCAACCTGAGCGGCAGCGGGGTGGACAACACCGGCGAGTGTGTCTGGCCCGATCGCTTCCGGCGCAACACCTACTCCTCGGAGCTGGCGGACATCGCCCGGGTGATCGATGCCCTGGGCGACGGCTCCCTGGAGCTGCCACCCTCGCCCCACGTGGGGCTGGTGGGCCACTCCCGCGGCGGCGGCATGGCGATCCTCACCGCCCGGCGCGATCCGCGGGTGCAGGCGCTGGTGACCTGGGCCGCCTTCGCCGACGTGCAACGGTGGCACGGCCGGGAGGCCGACTGGCGCCTCGCCGGCCACGTGGACGTCACCAACGCCCGTACCGGGCAGCGCCTGGAACTCGGCACCACCCTGCTGGACGACATCGAGCAGAACGGGACCGAGCTGGACCTGCTCGCCGCCGCCGGCCGCCTGCCGCAGCCCTGGCTGCTGCTGCACGGCACCGCCGACGAGGCGGTGCCAGTCGCGGAAGGGCGCGCCCTCGCCGCCACCTGGCACGGCGACACCAGCAATCGCATGCACCTGATCGAGGGGGCGGGACACACCTTCGGCGCGGTGCATCCCTTCGCCGGGATGACGCCCGAGCTCGCCGAGGCGTTCGACGAGACGCTCAAGTGGCTGGGAAGGCACCTCTAGGGCGGCAGGCCTTCTATCGCGAGGGCAGGGCCGCGAGGTGGGCGCGGACCTGGTCCCGCAGGGCGGTGCGCTCAGGAGCCGGGTTGGCGTAGAGCACCAGGAAATGCTGCCACGCACCGCGGGCGGCCGCGGTGTCACCGGTGGCGAGGGCGAGGGCGCCTTCCTCCCGGAGCCGGCGCGCCAGGTAGGGCAGGCCGGTGCGGTGGTGGTACTGCCGCCGCCGCACCGCGTCGAGGGCGCGCGGTGGGTCGCGCAGCCGCTCCCACAGCAGCGCCACCGTGAGCGTCGTGGGGTCACGCACGTCCAGGTCCGGCACCGGCCGCGTGAGGCTGTCGAGCCGGGCAACCAGCGCGGCGGCGGCGGGCCGCTCCAGCACCGTTGCGGCAATCGCGTCGATCCGCGCCGCGCAGAGCCGTTGGTTGGCCGGCGCCCACCACGGCAGCTGCGCGCCCTCGATCCGGCGCAGCGCCACCACGACCGCCGCCACGCCCGCCGTGTCTCCGTGCCACGCCCGCCACTCCGCCGCCGCACAGGCCTTCCACAGGTGCAGCGCGCGGGCCTCGCCCGTGGGCGGCGGGGCGGCCTGGAGATAGGTCGCGAACCGGGCCGCCGTCCGCGCGGCGGCGGCGCTGTCCCCGTCGGCGTAGAGCGCGTTCAGGATGTGGGCGGCCAGCGCGGCGTCCTCCCCCCCGGCCCGGCTCGCCAGCAGGTCGGCGCGCGCGGCGGCCTCCGCCGGGTGCCCCCGGTTCAGCGCCAGCTCCATCAGGTAGCCGTTGGTCTCGTCCTGCTCCCACGCCGCCAGGGGGCGGCTGGTGAGCAACCCGGCGGCGGCCACCGCGTCGTCCAGCGGCAGCCCGTCCAGCTGGCTCGCGCCGACGATGCGGGACAGACTCGCCACGCTCATCAGTGGCAGGCGCCGGCGGAGAGCCCGGCGCAGGGCGTCGTCGCCCGTGATCACCGCGCGGCGCCACCGCACGTAGTCGGCAATGTCACTCGCGGAATCACGCGCGAGGAACAGCGCCGCGGCCGCCTCCGCCAGGCGGCGGTCGTCGAGGCCGGCGCCCAGGTCGAACAGGTGGCCCACCGGTGCGGCGAAGCTCGAGTCGAGCAGCACGGCCCGGCTGAAGGCCCGTTCCGCCAGCGCCGCGGAATTGTGCAGGTCCAGGAGCGGGCCGCGATGCATCAGCACGTCGCCATACTCGTACCAGGCCTCCGCCCGCCCGCTGTCCACCGCAAGGGCACGCTCCCACGCCCCCAGCCGGTCGCGCCAGTCGGTCACCCGGGGGAAGGCGGGCCCCGCAAGGGCCGTGAGGAAGGCGCGGTCCTTCGGCGTGAGCCGGGCCCGCGCTGCCCACGCCAGGCGCAGGCCCCGCTGCCGCTCGCCCTCGGCCGAGGGATACCAGCTGCCCGCCGCGGCCAGTCCGAGCGCGGCGGGGCCGAAGGTGGAGTCGGCCTGCACCGCGGCCTGGTAGCGCGCGAAGGCCTCGGCATAACGCCCCGCACGGTAGGCCTGCACTCCCTCGAGCCAGGCCCGCACCGCGGGCAGCGGCGTTCCCGCGAAGCCCGGTGTGACTGCCGCCGAGCCGGGCGCCTCTCCGGCCAGGAGCTGCGCCGCCAGCTGGTCGACGAGTTCCGGCAGGCTGTCCGTGGGGCCCTCGGCGGTGCCGCGGGCGCGGGTGGCACCGCTCGCCACATCATAGGCCGCGACCTGCAGCGCCAGCCGCTCGGCCCGTCCCACGACCCCACCGAGCAGTACCCGGCCCGCACCCAGTGATCCCGCCAGCTGCATGGCGGCCGCCGGGGTCAGCTCGGTGCTGTCGCCGGTGGCCCGGTGCCAGGCCTGCAGGGTGGTGCGCGGATCCACCGCCCGCAGCTCGCCCGCCTCGCCGGTCAGGCGCGCGGCCAGCAGGTCCACCATGCCCTCGCGCAGGTACCCGAGCGCCGGGTCGGCGCCGCCCACACGGAATGGCAGGATGACGAGGGTGCGGCCGGCCCCGGCGGACGCGGGCGGCGTGGCGCGCGCGGGGAACCGCAGGACCACGATCACCCCCAGCACCGCGGCCAGCAGCGCCACCAGCGGCCAGCGCGGGCGGCGCGGGGCGGCCACCATCGGTGGCGCCTCGGACCGGGGCGCCGGCGCTGGTGGCGCTGGCTCCGCTACCGGCGGCAGGGTGGGCGCGCGCGCCCGGATCCCGGCCGCCAGCGCCGCGAGTCCCGGACCCGGCTCCAGGCCCAGCTCCCGGCGCAGCCGCGCGGCGAACTCCTCGAACGCCGCCAGCGCGCCGGCGCGGTCCCCGGCGCGCACCAGCGCCAGCACCAGGCGCTCGGCCAGCGGCTCATCCGCCGGGCTCAGCGCCAGGCCGCGCGCCGCCCATCGGGCCGCCTCCGGCAGGCGGCCGGCGCGCTCCGCCTGGTCGGCCAGGGTGCGGGCCGCCCGCAGCGCATCGGACCGCAGGGCTGCCCGCTCCCCTTCCAGCCAATCCATGAATTCGGGGGCGCCAGGGGCGTGGAAGGCGGGGAGGAGCTCGCCGGTGTACCGGGCCAGCGCCTCCTCCGGCCGGCCGGCGGCCACGGCCTCCCGAAAGGCCACGGCGTCACACTGGATCAGCCCCGGGGCGAGCGCGATCTCCTCGGACCCGCGGTTGAGGATGGCCTCCGCACCGAGCGCCTGCCGCAGGCGATGCAGTCCCTGGCGCAGGGAATTGCGGGCCCGTTCCTGGTCAGCCTCAGGCCACAGCAGCGCGGCAATGGCGTCGCGCCGCTGGAAGGCGGGCCCCGCCAGCACCAGCGACACCAGCAGGGCGACCCGTTTCGGCTGCGAGAGGAGGTTCTCCGCCTCGGCCGGGTCGTCCATCTGAAGCGCAAGACCACCAAGCAGTTGCAGCGAGATCACGGAGCGCGTCGGGGCGGCGCCAAGGGACGGGTCGGGTCTGATAACGGCGGGAAAACGGGAGGCTAACGGACCCGGGATAAGCTAGCCGCCGTTCGGCATTCCGACAGGCCGAGCCCGCCGCCGCGCGGTCACCCTTATCCCAAGGAGTCCCGCATGTTCCCCCGTCTCCCCTCCCCCCGTCCGTTCCTGCTGCCCGCCCTCTGCTCCCTGCTGGTGCTCGCCGCCTGCAGCGACAGCGGCGGTTCCGGCGGCGGCGGTGGCAGCGCCGACACGACCTCCACCTTCGTGGGCATCCTTTCCAGCGACGATGCCTCCGAGAGCGGTGCCATCAGCGTGACCATCTCGACCGCCAGCCCGGCACCGCCGGTGCCCACCGGGGTGGCCTTTGCCGTCGTCACCGCCGCCGGGAGCGTCTCGGTCGTGGGTGGCGGCACGGTGGCGCTCAGCGGCACCTACGATGATGGCAGCAAGCTGCTCAGCCTCACCGGCGGCGGCTACAGCTTCGACGGTGCCTTCGATGGCAGCAATCGGCTGGAGGGCACCTACACCGGCCCCTCGACCGCGGGCACCTTTGTCTCGGCCCGCTCCAACGGCAGCGCGACCGCCTACTGCGGCAGCTACACCGGTGATGACCAGGGGCTGTGGAACTTCGTGATTGATGGCTCCAAGGTGCTCGGCCAGGCCGTGTCCTCGCTGAGCGGGACCAACCTGCCGCTCGACGGCACCATCAGCGGTGGGACCATCACCATCAAGTTCCCCGGGACCCAGCAGAACCTGGCCAGCGGGTCGAAGAACGGGACCAGCGTCGCCGGCACCTGGGCGGACCCCAACAGCAGCGACCACGGCACCTGGAGCGGGGCGGTCTGTCCGTAAGGCGGCAGGCCGGGACGGCGGTACGGCGGTGGCACAGCACCGCCTTACCGCGCTACCGCCCTGCCGCCTTGCCGCCCACTATATTCCCCCCATGCCCATCTACGAATACCACTGCGCCGCCTGTGGTCGGGACTTCGAGCGCCTGGTCCGGGGCGACACCACCATCACCTGTCCCGCCTGCGAGAGCCGCAAGGTGGAGCGGCTGATGTCGGCGCCCGCCCGGCCCGGCAGCGGCGGCTCCGACTTCAACCTCTCTTCCCTCGGTCCGCTCAAGGGCAATCCCGGCGCGGGCGGCTGCGGCGGGGGCGGGTGCGGCTGCCACTGACGCCGCTGCAGGCGCGCCTGGCCGGGGCCCTCACCGGCCGCCAGGCGCTCGCAGGCCCCGAGGACGATCCCTCCCGGCTCGCCGCGGTCGCGGTGATCCTCACTCCCGATCCCGACGCCGTGCTGCTCATCCGGCGCGCCGAGCGCGCCGGCGATCCCTGGTCCGGCCACCTCGGCCTGCCCGGCGGCCGGGTCAGCCCCGACGACTCCGATCTCTGTGCCACCGCCATGCGGGAGACCGCCGAGGAAGTCGGCTGCGCGCTCGACCGTGCCCGGCTGCTGGGCCAGCTGGATGACGTGTGGCCCCGCACCCCGCTGCCCCGGCTGATCACCGTCCGGCCGTTCGTCTTCGGGCTCGGGGACCGCCCCGCGCTCCGCGGCAGCCACGAGGTGGCCGAGGCCTTCTGGGTGCCGCTCGCCGAGCTGCGCGATCCCACGATCTACCGCGACGTCACCCTGGAGCTGCGCGGCGAGTCGCGCCGCTTCCCCGCCTACCACCTCGCCCAGGGCGTGGTGTGGGGCCTGACGGAACGGATCCTCACCCCGCTGCTCACCCTGCTCTAATCCCGAGGGACCGGATCAAGGACCAGCGCGCTTCCGCTTGACTTTTCGTATATACTAAATTATTTGTTCTACCATGCGATACCCGCACGCGGCCCCGTGACCCAGGCCGAACAGCTCATCGCCCCGCATTACGCGCTGGCGCTCTTCGCGCTGCTGGCGCTGGTCGCCGCCGTGCTCCTGTGGCCGCGGCGCGGGGTCGTCGCACGCCTGCTGCGCGTCTCCCGCATGACCGAGCGGGTCTGGCTGGAGGACGCGCTCAAGCAGCTGCGCCAGATGGAGGAGGCCGCACGGATCGCGACCGTCGAGAGCCTCGCCGGCGCGCTCGAGGTGGGCCGCGGCCACGCCATGCGGCTCATCGAGCGGCTCGCCGACCTGGGCCTGGTCGAGAGCAACGACTCCCAGGTCTCCCTGACCCCCGCCGGGCGGGACTACGCCCTCCGCGTGGTCCGCACCCACCGCCTGCTGGAGCGGTACTACGCCGACCAGACCGGCGTGGCGCCCGCCGACTGGCACGAGGAGGCGGAGCGGGGCGAGCACCGGCTCACCTGGGCGGAGGCCGAGCGGCTCTCCGCCAGCCTGGGCGACCCGCGCTTCGATCCCCACGGCGACCCGATCCCCACCAGCACCGGCGAGCTGCCCCAGCGGGCCGACCAGGCGCTGCCGAGCTTCCCGCCCGGCACCGCGGTGACGGTGGTGCACCTCGAGGATGAGCCGCGTGAGCCGTTCGAGCGGCTGCTCGCGCTCGGGCTCCGCCCCGGGGCGCGGCTCCGCCTGCTCTCCGCCGGGCCGCAGGAGGTGCGCTTCCGCTTCCAGGGCGAGGAACATGCGATCTCACGGGTGGTGGCCGACCAGGTGAGCGCCGCCCCCCTCGCCACCGGCGAGGCGCTGGACGAGCGCAGCCTGGGCACCCTCGCCGAGGTCCGGCCCGGCACCGGGGCGCGGGTGGTGCGGATCGCCGCCGCCTGCCAGGGCGCGGCGCGCCGGCGGCTGCTCGATCTCGGTGTGGTGCCGGGTACCATCATCACCGCCGAGTACGCGAGCCCCGGCGGCGATCCGGTGGCCTACCGGATCCGCGGCGCGCTGATCGCGCTGCGCCGGACGCAGGCGGAGCTGATCCAGGTGGAGCCGGTGCCCACCGAGGCGGCAGGCTGACATGGCCACCCGCCTTGCTCCGGGCCGCCCCCGGACACCGGACCTGGTGCAGCTCTCCAGCAGCACCGGCAAGCACGACTTCGTCGTCGCCCTCGCGGGCAACCCGAACACCGGCAAGAGCACCGTCTTCAACGCCCTGACCGGGCTCCGGCAGCACACCGGCAACTGGCCCGGCAAGACGGTCACCCGCGCCGAGGGCGTCTTCCAGCACGCCGGCAAGCGGATCCGCCTGGTGGACCTGCCGGGCACCTATTCGTTGCAGGCGGGGAGCACCGACGAGGAGGTTGCGCGCGACTTCCTGCTGTTCGGCCGGCCGGCCGTCACGGTGGTCGTCCTCGATGCCACGATGCTCGAGCGAAACCTCCACCTGGCGCTGCAGATCCTCGAGATCACCGACCGGGTGGTGATCTGCCTCAACCTGATGGACGAGGCCCGGCGCCACGGCATCGCGGTGGATCCCGACAAGCTGGCCGCCGAGCTCGGCGTCCCGGTGGTACCGACGGCGGCGCGGCAGGGCGAGGGCGTCCCGAAGCTGCTCGACGCGATCGTCGCGGTGGCCTCGGGGGAACGGGAGACGCGGCCCTACCGGCTCGCGGCGTACCCGCCGGAGGTGGACCGGATGCTCCGCGTGGTGCAGCCGGCGGTGGAGCATGCCTTCCCCGACCTGCCCAACGCACGCTGGGTGGCGCTGCGGCTGCTGCAGGGCGACCAGCGGCTGGAGGCCGCGGTACGCGAGGGCGTCATCGGGGACGAGGGCACCACCGGGATCCACGCCACCGATCCCGGCGCCGCGACCGCGGTGCTGGAGGCGGTGAGCCGGCTGCGCTGGGAGCTGCAGCCCAGCTTCGAGGACAGCCTGGCCCAGGGGGTGTACCACGCGGCGCAGGCCATCGCCGGTCGAGCGGAACTGCGCGGGGTCCGTCGGGCCCGGTTCGATTTCGATCGTCGGCTGGACCGGCTGCTCACCAGCCGCCTGTTCGGCTTCCCGGTGATGCTGCTGATGCTGACCCTGGTCTTCTGGCTCACCATCTCCGGCGCCAATGTCCCCTCGCGGCTGCTGGCCGACGGGCTGATCGACCACCTGCACCCCTGGCTCAAGGCGGCCGGCACCACGCTCGGCATGCCGGCGTGGCTCAACGGCTTCCTGTTCGACGGGGTGTACCTCGCCACCGCGTGGGTGATCAGCGTGATGCTGCCGCCGATGGCGATTTTCTTCCCGCTGTTCACCCTGCTCGAGGACTTCGGCTACCTGCCGCGGGTGGCGTTCAACCTGGACAGCCTCTTCCGCCGCGCCGGCGCCCATGGCAAGCAGGCGCTGACGATGTGCATGGGGTTCGGCTGCAATGCGGCCGGCGTCGTGGCCACCCGGGTGATCGACAGCCCGCGGGAGCGGCTGGTGGCGATCCTCACCAACAACTTCTCCCTCTGCAACGGCCGCTGGCCCACCCAGATCCTGATCGCGTCCATCTTCGTCGGGGCGGTGGTGCCGGCGCCGCTCGCGGGGCTGGCCGCCGCCGGCGCGGTGGTGGGGATCGCGGTGCTCGGCATCCTGGTGATGTTCGCCTCGTCGTGGTTCCTCACCCGCACGGTGCTCCGCGGCGAGGCGACCACCTTCAGCCTCGAGCTGCCGCCCTACCGGCCGCCCAGCATCCTGCGCACGCTGTACACCTCGCTGATCGACCGCACGCTGATCGTGCTGTGGCGCGCGGTGGTCTTCGCGGCGCCCGCGGGGGCGGTGATCTGGCTGGTGGGCAACATCACCGCCGGCGGCGACACCCTCGCGGGGTGGCTGGTGCGCGGGCTCGACCCGGCGGGGTGGCTGCTCGGCCTCAACGGCGTGATCCTGCTGGCCTACGTCGTCGCGATTCCCGCCAACGAGATCGTCATCCCGACGGTGCTCATGCTGACCGTGCTGACCCGGCACATCAGCGGCGTGGGGGCGGGCGCGGGGGTGATGTTCGAGCTGGACTCGACGGCGCAGGTGTCCCAGCTGCTCCGGGGCGCCGGCTGGACCGCGCTTACCGGGATCAACCTGATGCTCTTCTCGCTGCTGCATAACCCCTGCAGCACGACGATCTACACCATCTACAAGGAGACCCGCAGCGCCCGCTGGACCGTGCTGTCCGTCCTGCTGCCGCTGGGGCTCGGGGTGGTGACCTGTTTCCTCGTCGCCCAGGTGTGGAGGCTCGTGAGCCCATGACCACCGACCCGACGCATGAAGTCCTGACCCGCTCCGCCGAGGACTACCTCAAGGCGATCTACACCCTGACCGCGGAGGGCGGCGCCGCGGCCACCTCCACCCTCGCCCAGGCCCTGGAGCTGGCCCCGGCCTCCGTGAGTGGCATGGTCCGCCGCCTGGCCGACCAGGGGCTGCTCGCCTACGAACCGTACCGCGGGGCCACGCTCACCGCCGACGGGCGCCGGATCGCGCTGCGGATGCTGCGCCGTCACCGGCTGATCGAGTCCTACCTCGTCGCCCACCTGGGCTACACCTGGGATACGGTGCACGAGGAGGCCGAGCGGCTGGAGCACGCCGTCTCCGACACCCTGGTGGAGCGGATCGCGAAGGTGCTCGGCAACCCGCGCGTGGACCCGCACGGCGACCCGATTCCCGGCCCCGACGGCACCCTGGCCGAGGTGGTGTACGTCCCGCTCACCGACGTGGAGCAGGGGCGCGAGGTGGAGATCAAGCGGGTGCAGACCTCCCAGGCCGACCGGCTGCGCTACCTGAGCGGAGCGGGGCTCATGCCCGGCACCCGGCTCAAGGTCGTTGCCCGGGAGCCATTCTCGGGCCCGATCCGGTTGCGCATCGGCCGCCGCGAGCAGGTCGTGGCATTCGAGCTGGCGGGGGTGGTGTTGTGCGCTGTGGTAGGGCGGTAGGACGGCAGGGCGGAAGGACTATTCGCGAACGGCCTCGAGCAGCCGCACCAGGCGCTGCAGGCGGGCTTCGCGCAGCTCGGGGGCGTGCGGGGAGTAGGCCTTGTCGATCAGCTTGATGAAGCGCTTCTGGTCCTCGGGCTCGAGGTGCTTCCAGTCGGCGAGCGACTCCCACAGCGGCCCGTTCTGGGCGAACAGCCGCGACAGGTAGATCTCCACCCCCCACTGGCCCGAGTCGAGGTGATGGTCCAGGTGCGGGCCCGCCGCGGCCCACTCGAGGGCCGGGCCGATCGCCATGGCCCGGTCGACGTCCTCGATGTCGAGCACCCCGTCCACCACCAGCTGGATGCACTCCCGCCAGACCGCGGCCGAGAGCCGCGCGGCGACGTTCCCCGGCACTTCCTTCTTCAGCACCACCGGCGCCCGGCCCAGGAAGCTGAGCCAGAAGCGGATGTCCTCCACGCAGGCGGGGTCGGTGTGGGCGCCGGGCACCACCTCCACCAGCGGGATGAACTCCACCGGCGTCTGCGGGTGAGCCACCATGAAGCGGTCGGGCCGCTCCAGCCGCGCGCCGAGGGCGGTGGGGCCGTGGCTGCTGGCGCTGCTGGTGAGGATCGCGGCCCGGCGCGCCACCTGCTCGGCGTGCTGCAGCGCCTTCACCTTCACGTTCAGCTCGTCGGGCACCGCCTCGATGATCCAGTCGGCCTCGCCCACCGCCTGCAGCAGGCTCCGCGCCGCCTGCATCTGGTGCAGCGCCGCCTCCGCCACCTTCGGGTCCGCCCGCTTGAGCCGCAGCAGCGCCACCACCCGGTCCGCGATCACGTCCACCGCGCGCGCCAGCACGTCGGCGTCGGTGTCGAACAGGGTGACCGGCCAGCCGGCGGCGACGGCGAGTGCGGCCCAGCCCCGGCCGATCTCTCCAGTACCAACCACGGCGACCCGCGGCGTCTCGAAGCGTGTCATGGGAGTACCCCTACACTAACGTTGAACGGTCGGGACGCCAAGAGTGGGTAGATTGCCCGCACCACTCTTCCCCCATCACGGAGGCCGGCTGGTGCTCCCCGGGTTGCTGCTGCTCCTCCTTGCTGCAGGCGACAGCCTGGCCCCGGCACCCTCACCGCCGGTCCCCGTAGCGCTGGAGCGCCGACTGGCCGTGGTCCTCGGGGCCCGGGTGGGCGATACCCTCGACCTGGGCCGCGAGGCGGGACAGCTCGACCAGCGCGCGATCGTCGCCGCGATCTACGAGCCCGGCCCCGACCCCAGTACCATCACCAGGCGCGACTACCACGCCCGCTTTCACCTGCCCGACCTCGCCGCACTGCTGGGCCACCCGGACCGGGTGGACCGGTTCGGGGTCGAGCTCGTGCGCGGCACCCATCCCGACTCGGCCGCCGCCCGGCTCAACCAGGCCGCCTTCGGCTACCGGGCCTATCCCTCGGCCGCGATCGCGAGCGAGTCGTCCCAGACCTTCCGGGTGGTGAGCCGCTTCCACGAGGCGATCGCGGTCATCTCCGTGGTCGCCAGCGCCATCTTCCTGCTCTGCATCATGCTGCTCAAGGTGGAGGAACGGCGCCGGGACGCCGCGGTGATGCGATTCACCGGCATCAGCCGGCTCACCATCTTCAGCGCGCTGCTGCTGGAGGCGATTCTCGTGGCGGCGGTGGGGTCGGTGATCGGCGTGGTGCTGGCGCTGCTCGCCGGCGCGGTCACCAATCTCTACTACCAGCGCTTCTTCGACACCGCGCTGGTGTTCTCGGTCATCACCCCCGGGATCCTCCGCTTCAGCGTGGCGCTCTCGCTCGGGCTGGGTCTCGCCGCGGGGGCGCTCGCCGCCTGGCGTCTGGTGCGCACCAGTCCGCTGGCGCTCTGGGGGCGCGGGTGAACCCGCTCCGCAACCTCACCCGGCACCCCGTCCGCTCGCTGCTGGCGCTGGCCGGCATCATGGTCACCACCGCCATGCTGCTCGACATGGTGCTGCTCGCGGGCGGGATCGAGCGCTCCTTCGGGCGACTGCTGCTCGGCCGCGGCTTCCAGCTCCGCGTCTCGCCCCGGGGCACGCTCCCCTTCGACTCGGAGGCGACGATCCCCGACGCGGCCCGGGTGGCGCGGGTGCTCGCCGCCGACTCCGCCGTGGCGCAGGTCGGCGCGATGCTCGGCACCTCGGTCTACGCCCGCCGCGGCGACTCGCTGGTGACGCTCTTCGGGTACGGCATCGACCCCGCCGCGCAGGCGGTGTACGAGGTGCTCGCGGGCGCGGACCTCGCCCCGGGCGACAGCGCCGGGCTGCTCCTCAGCGCACCCGCGGCCGCCCTCACCGGCGCCGCCGCGGGCGACACCGTCACCCTGGTGAGCCGGCTGGATCCGCAGCTGGCCGCGGCCGCGGTGGAGCGGCGCCTGGTGGTGCGGGGGATCGTCCGCTGGCTGTACGATTACCGCGGGCAGCCTTCGATCGGCACCCTGGTGCCGGTGCTGCAGTCGCTCGCGGCGCTCCGCGCCGCCGACCGGGTGTCCCTCTTCGTGGTGCGGGTCGGCGCGGACAGCGCCGCGGAGGCGGCGACGGCCCGGCTCCGCGCCGCGCTGCCGGGACTCGAGGTCAACAGCGTCGCGGACCTGGTCGCGCGGTTCCGGGAACGCCTGGTCTACTTCCGCCAGCTCTCGCTCATCCTCGGCAGCATCAGCCTGGTGGTGACGGTGCTGCTGGTCAGCACCCTGATGACGATCACGGTGAACGAACGGCTGGGCGAGATCGCCACCCTGCGGGCCATCGGCATCCGCCGGGCCACCATTGTGCGTGGTGTGATGCTGGAGGGCGCTGCGCTGACCTCCGTCGGCGGCCTGCTCGGCGTGGGGCTCGGCGTGCTCACGGCACGCTTCCTCGACCGGATCCTCACCAGCTTCCCGGGCCTCCCCGCCGCCATTTCCTTCTTCGTGCCGGAGCCCCGGAGCCTGGTCGTTGCCGCGCTGGTGCTGCTCGCCACCGGGGTGCTCGCCGGGGCCTGGCCGGCGCTCGTGGCCGCCCGCGCGCCCATCGCCGCCACGCTCCGCTCCGACGCCACCTGACCCGAGCCGCCGATGCACACCCTCGACGCCCGCGACCTGCACAAGGACTACCCGATGAACGGGGAGGTGGTGCACGCCCTCCGCGGGGTGTCGCTCGGGATCCGCGCGGGGGACTACGCCGCCATCGTCGGCCCGAGCGGCTGCGGCAAGTCCACCCTGCTGCAGCTGCTCGGCGGCATCGACACCCCCACCAGCGGATCGGTGGAGCTCAACGGCATACCCCTGGGCCGGCTCTCCGACCGGGCGCTCACCGAACTCCGGCTTACCCGGATCGGGTTCGTGTTCCAGCGCTTCCACCTGCTGCCGGTGCTCAGCGCACGCGAGAACATCGAGCTGCCCATGGCGGAGGCCGGCCTGGGACGGGACGAGCGCCGGGCCCGGGCGCTGGAGCTGCTCGACTACGTGGGCCTCCACGACCGTGCCGAGCACCGCGCCACCCAGCTCTCCGGCGGCGAGATGCAGCGGGTGGCGATCGCACGGGCGCTGGCCAACCGCCCTGCGGTCATCCTGGCTGATGAGCCGACCGGCGAGCTCGACGCCGCCACCGGCCGGGGCATCCTCGACCTCTTCCGCCGGCTCGGGCGCGACGGCGCCACCCTGGTGGTGGTGACCCACGACGAGAAGCTCGCCGCCGAGGCAGGGCGGGTCATCCACATGCTGGACGGCCGGATCGTGGCCGACACCGCGAAGTGATCGGCATCCTCGCCTTCCGCCACCTGCTGGTGAAGAAGGGCCGGGCGCTCTTCCTCCTGCTGGGCTATGGTCTCGGGGTGGGGGTGATGATCGTCCTGCTCTCCGTCGGCGAGGCGATGCTGGCGCAGTCGCAGGATGTCGCGCTGGTGGGCGGGGGTGAGGTCACGGTGCTGCCGCAGGGCATTGATATCGAGGCGATGCGCACCGGCGGCGTGAGCGGAATGTTCTTCGGCATCGACCGGGCGCGCTTCCTCACCCGGCAGCTCCTCGGCGGGCCCCGCCAGGCGGGGCTCGTGACGGCGGTGGCGCCGGCGATCGAGGGGAAGCTGCTCTACCTCCGCCACCGCGGGCGGCTGGTCGCGGTGCGCGCCGGCGGCGAGATCCCGAGCCGGGCCGCGGTGGTTGGCGCGGGGCTCTCGCTGCGCACCGGCGCGTGGGCTGATGGGGCGGCGGACAGCGCGTGGTTCGCCCCCGCCGCCGGGCAGTTGTACGACGAGCTGGACCGGTTCCACCTCCCGCCGCAGCCCGACCCCACCTGGGGGGAGTGGCACTACTTCAATGTGGCCGCCGGGCCGGACGAGTGGTGGTACCTGACCTGGCTGGTGGGCGGCGAACTGCCCTCGGGGCGGTGGGGCGGCCAGCTGCTGGTCACGCACCGGCTTCCCTCGGGGCGCTACGAGCGCTTCACCGAGGGGTTCCCGGCAGCGCAGGTGCAGTTCGACACCGCGGCCGCCGATGTCGTGCTCGGCGGCAACTTCGTGCGGCAGACGGATGGCCGGTATACCCTGCACGCCGCGCTGACGGGCGTGTCAGACACGCTCCGGGTGGACCTGTCCGTCACGCCGGCGCCGAACCGCTACTTCCCGCCGGTGGAGTTGCGCGGCGGCACCGCGCCCTCGGGCTACGTCGTGCCGGGCCTCCGGGCGGTCGCCAGCGGCACCCTGTGCCGTGGCACCCGCTGCACCACGCTCACGGATGCGCCGGCGTATCACGACCACAACTGGGGCGTCTGGCGTGACGTGACCTGGGACTGGGGCGCGGCGCGCGGCACGAGTCTCGACCTGCTGTACGGGGCCGTGCATGCCCCCGGCGACAGCTCCGCGTCGAGCGGCGCGCCGCCCATCTTCGTGGCACTGGTGGACTCGCTCGGCGTGCGCCAGATCCTGCGGGCGCACGCCATCCGCTACTCCGGGGCGCTGCCGCCCCCCGGCACCCGGGGCGCGACGGCGCCGGCGGGATTGCGCTTCACCGCCGCCCGCGAGGACGACACCGTTGAGGTGACCGCCACCATCCACGACGCGCAGGCCACGGTGCCCGGGGGGCCCCGGACGCAGACGAGGGACGGGGCGACGCCCCGTCCCTCGTTCCTGCAGCTGCGCGGCACCTTCCGGCTCGAGGGCCGGGTGGGCGGCCGCGCCATCGCGGACTCCGGAACCGGCTTCTTCGAGACCTACGTTGCTTCGCCGCCCCCCTGAGCGCCGGCGTCAGCCCAGGGCGGCGTACCGCTCCCGCAGCGCGCGCACCTGCGCCGCATGCCGCCGGTTGTGTGCCGCCAGCATCACCAGCCACTGCACGCCGTCGAGCATGCCGAGCATCGGGTGGATGGAGCCGTAGTCGCGCAGGTCCACCTCCGTGTGCGCCTGCACCCAGGCAATGTGGGCCTCGGTGGAGGCGGTGAAGGCCTGCGCCAGTTCTTCCTTCGTGGCCCAGCGGCCCTTCGGCAGGACCATCTCCGGGGCCCGCACGCCCCGGCCCCCGGGCGCCAGCCGCTGCTCGATCTGCGCGTCGGTGAACGCGGGCCGCGCGGTTTCCGCCGCGAGCGGCTGCTCCAGCAGCTTCTTGCTGAAGAGCCGCTCGATCCCCCGCTGGACGGTGCAGGTGTGCTCGGCGATCTCGTACACCGACCAGGTCTCCGGCGCCGGCTTCCAGGTCCATTCCGAGCGGGTGACGCCATCCAGCGTCGCGAGGAACTCCATCGTCGAGGCACGGAGCGAGTCGAGCAGGGCGTCGAGCGTCATCAGAGTCCCAGCCGCAGGTTGAGGACAACGGTATAGTAGTTGAAGGCGCCGGTGGTGCTGCTCACCGCGCTGTTGGTGTAGCCCGCCGAGAGCCCGACCTCGTTGATCGTGGCCCAGCGCCGCGCGACCCGCCCCTCCAGGTGCCATTCGGTCTGCGCCGCGGCGGCGCCGCCGACCTGCTGCGCCCCGAGCCCGCCGGACACCCGGGTCTCCCACCGCTCCACCGCGCGGGTCCACGCCACCCGCGCCTCGCCCACCAGGAACCGGTCGGGCGAGAAGTACCCCACCCCCTTGGTGTCGTAGCCCAGCAGCCGGCCATAGGCGCCCACCGTCACCCGCGGCAGCACCCGCTGGTTCACCGCGGCCACCAGCGAGTGGCGGGTGTTGTCGTCGGAGAGCCAGCCGTAGCCGGCCCCGAGCCCGAGCGAGGTCCTGGGCCCAAGCTGCACGTCCGCGTCGGCGGAGAGCTCGTCAATGTCGAGATCCCGCCCGATCAGCAGCGCGGTCTCGTCGAAGCTGTAGTGGGCGTACCCCGCGCCGATCCCCGCGGTGGGGCTGACCCGCAGGCTGGCCCCCGCACGCCAGGTGGCCAGCGAGCGGTCCGCGGCGAAGTCGGGGCTCAGGCGCCGCGCCCCGAGTGCGCCCGTCAGGCTCAGGTTGCCGTGCCACCACGTCGCGCCCGCCTCGGCGTGCAGCCGGTGGCCGTTCCGCGCCGGGTCGGTCGCTTCCAGCGCGCCCACCGTGGCGATGGCGCGCACGCCGTCGATGATGATCAGGGAGGTGCCGAGCGTCTGCCAGAAGGCGTTGTTCTTGTCGGAGTCGTGCGAGTAGCCGAGGGTCGCCTCCACCCGCGGCCGGGTGAGGGCCCGCGCCTGCGCCTGCACCTCCTGCGCGTCCCGGTCGCCCGGCGCCGCGCGCAGCGCCCGCGCCGCGTAGGCGCTGGCCTCATCGGGGCGGCCGGCCCACTGCCGCATCCGTGCCAGCGCGACCAGCGTTTCCGCATCGTCGGGATTGTCGTCGAGCAGGGCCCGGAAGGCCTCGTCGGCCTCGCCCTGCTTCCCCCACCAGGAGAGCGCCTGCGCCCGCCCGAAGCGCGCATCGTGGTTGGCGGGGTCCTCCGCCAGCAGGCTGTCGTAGCGCAGGACCGACTCGCGCAGCCGTCCCTTCCAGGCCAGCACCTTCGCCTGCCACAGGCGGACATCCGGCTCGCCCGGCTCCACCTCGCGCGCATCGCGGAAGAGGGCCAGCGCCGAGTCGAGCTGGCCGTCCCACGCCGCGAGGATGCCGAGGCGGTAGAGCGCCCGTACCCAGCCGGGGTTGTCGTGGAGGGCGGCGGTGTAGGCGGCGCGGGCCCCGGCGTAGTCGCCGGCCGCCCACAGCGAGTCCGCGGTGCGCGACTGCGCCGCCAGCGGCGCCGCGCACAGCATCAGCCCGAGGAGCCATCGCGACGCGCGGACCGCGCTAGTCGGCATCCCGCCACACCGCCTTGAGGGAGTCGTAGACCGGCTTGAGGCGCTGATGATACAGCGGCACCGTCCAGGTCGGCCACTCCCAGGAGGGGAAATCGGCCGCCGCCCAGCGCCCGTCCTGGCGCAGGGCGGGCAGGGTGGCCAGGAGCCGGGGCGGCCCGGAGCCGGCGCGCGCCAGCCGCACCACGCCGAACCGCATTCCGTCGCTGTGCGCCGTCCCGATCGGCCCCGCGGCGCGTTCCTCGCACAGCAGGGTGCCGGTGGAGGGGTCGCTCACGTTGATCAGGTTCCACGGCAGCCGCAGCTCCAGGGTGCCGGAGGGGGCATCCCAGTACCAGTCGCTCAGCGTGCTCCGCGCCGAGGGGCCGTACCGCAGCCGGCCGCGGTTGATGCCGCGCGCCGGGAAGAAGGTGCCGTCCCGGCCGAAGCGCGCCCGGTTGGTGATCACGAACATCGAGTCGAACCGCCCGTCCTCGAGCCGCGGAATCCCGATCGGCCGGTGGCCGAAGCGACCGAGGTCATCGCCCAGGCTGTCGATTGCCTCGCCGCCGACGTACGGGCTGTAGCCCGGCACGATGCGCAGCTCCGCGTCGGCGGTATCGCGGAAGATCGCGGTGAACTCGAACCCGAGATCCCCACTGACGGCTCCCCCGGCCAGGGCCCGCTGCCCCAGGTCCCGGCGGTAGGTGTCGAGGCCCAGCACCAGCTCCTCACGCCCGGCGGGGAAGGGGTGTCCCTCGAGCCCGGGGAGCTGCACCGACAGATAAAGGTAGGAGGCGTCGCTCCCCGCCCGCAGCACCGGCGGCGGGCCCGCGGACGCCCCCACCCGGGGCGTGGGATACGCGAGGGCCGGGAACGCCTGCCATGGAGCGAGGTCTCCGCCCGGCTCGGGCGTGGCCTCCGCGGCGCCCGCGTACATGCCGAGGATGCCGTAGTTCTGCTCGGCGTCCTCCAGGTTGTGCCACTTCCGGGTGTTCTCCAGCGGGATCTCGTAGTCGATCACCAGCCAGTTCTTCTTGAACCACTCGTCCAGCCACGCGAAGACGATCCCGCCGGCGGCGCCGCTCTCCCGGATCTCGCGGGTGAGCCGGGCGTCGATGCGGGCCATCGCGGCCTCGTCATGGCCGCCGTGGTGCCATCCCTGCGGCTGCAGGTGCGCCATGCCCCGGCTCGACGGGACCCCGTACTCGGACAGCAGCACCGGCATCCCGTGGTGGTGGGCGATCAGGTCGCGCAGGTAGCCATAGTAGTTCGAGCGCCCTTCGGGGGAGCTGGTGGTATCGTAGCCCGGGTCGTACAGCATGAAGTCCGGGTAGTACGGGTAGGCGTGGTAGCTCGCGAACCACCCGGCCGGGTTCCGGTTCGTGGCGCGCACCACCATGGCATCGAGCCCGATGGCGTCGTTCTCGTACTCGATCGGGTCCCGCGGCGTGGGGCGGCCGACCTTCTCCCGCCACGCCACTTCTTCCCTGGCGGTGGACTCGGTGACGTGGTGCAGCGGGTCGAGGGTCGGCCAGTTGGTGTAGGCGATCGGCCGCAGGGCGTTGTAGCGGTCCACCTCGTAGCCCAGCAGGTAGTCGCACTGCTCCGCCATCCAGGCGTCGCTGTGGAGCGGGGTGCCGACCGTCTCGAGGTAGCGCCCGCGGAACTTCGCCGGCCCGGGCGGGAAGCGCGCCTCGAACTCCTTCACCGCGTAGGGTTCCCACTCCCGGCCGATGACATACGCCAGCACCCAGCGGGAGACATCGGCGTCGTAGCGGCCGCTCGCGTGGCCGGGCCGGGGCGGGATCCGCGCGTGCCCATGCAGCAGGTCCACCACCCGGCGCATCTCCTCCCGGAACGACGCCTTCCACGCGGTGTCGTTGAAGTCGTGCTCCGGCGGCAGCTCGGTCCAGACGCCGTGCACCAGCCAGAGGATCCGGTCGGGATGGGCGCGATTCCAGGCCCGGAGGGCGCGGTAGAAGGAGGGCGGCAGGATGGTGTAGAGCCGCAGGGTATTGGCGTGCATCCCGGCGATCAGCCCGAACCACTCGGCGTAGGTGGCGGAGTCGGGCGGAAACTCGGAGGGAAACCTGCCCGGCAGCGCCACGCCCATGTTGACGCCGTTGACGTACATCCGGCGCCAGCCCGGGCCGGCCGGCACCTCGAAGTGGGTGCCGCGGGTGCGGGCATCCACCCGGAGGCTCGCCGGACGGGGGCGCGGCGGCAGCTCGGCCGCCCGGTCCCAGTCGGGATCGATCCGGGCCAGCAGGTCGCGGGTGGTGCTGTTGTCGGGGTGGAGCCGGATGGCACGGCGGCCGGCGGCGAGGGCGCCGGCCCGGTCCCCCCGGCGCCAGCGGGTGAGCAGCAGGCCGTCCCAGGCGTCGCCGTTCAGGCTGTCCCGCCGGGTGACCAGCGCAAACAGGGAGTCGGCGGGCGGGACCCGGTCCTGCCGGAGCCAGGCGTAGGCCAGCCCCACCTTCGCATCCAGCTGACGGGCGCAGCGCCGGTCCGCCCGGGCAAAGCGCTCCGCCGCCACCGCGATCGAGTCCGCCCGGTAGGCCTGCCACCCGCTGCTGACCAGCGCCGCGGCCTCGGGCGGGCAGGGGGGCGACTGGAGCGCCGCGCAGACGAGGAGCAGGGAATGTAGATTCGGGGCCATGAGCGGTCCCGAAACCTACCCATGGAGTGAGTACCACGCATGACGGACAGCACCGACGGCGATATCCGCGCGCTGGGCAGGACGCTGGTGGACGAGTTCGGTCGCGGCTGGTCGAAGGCGAAGGTGGACGTGATGATGGGCGTCTTCAGCCCCGACCCGGTGTTCCAGGAGGGGCCCTTCAGCGAACCCTTCCGCGGTGCCGACGCGGTACGCGGCTACTGGGGCGACGTCCCCCTGCACCAGTCGGAGATCACCTTCACCTCGGGCGAGATCTTCACCATCGGCCCGTGGTTCGCCACCGAGTTCAAGTGCACCTTCCGCCGCCGCCGCACCGGGGAATGGGTGGATGCCCGGGGTGCGATGTTCTGCGAGACCGCCGACGGCAAGATCACCGAGATGCGGCTGTACTGGGACCGGCGCTAGGGGGTCGCCCCGTGGCGGCGGGCGTAGTCCAGCCCCCACGCCAGCAGCTCCTGGCCGCGGAGCCCCACCCGGGCGGCGATGGCGATGGCATCCTCCTCGTCCATGTCGTGGTCGAGGATCAGGTGCGGCAGCAGCGCCCCGCCCACCCGGTTCCCGCTGCCGCAGTGGAACAGCATCTTCCGCCCCGCCTGCCGCCGCAGGACGTCGAGGATCCGCTGCATCAGTTCGTCGCTGAGCGGGGTCGGGCCCACCGGGACCACCTCATACTCGAGTCCCAGCTCCGCCGCCGCCACGGCCTCGTCGAAGCCGCGCGGTTCGCCCGGGGCGCGGATGTCGAGGATGACCTCCCCCCCGGCCCGGCGGAACGCCTCGAGATGATGGAAGGCCGGCTGGCCGCCGGTGACGATACAGGGGAGGGCCTGGCAGGCATTGACCACGCCCTGGAGCGCATCGAAGGTTGTCATGGCGCACTAAGCTAAGGACCTCCGGCATGATCTGGTACATCGCCCTCGGCAGCGCCCTCGGCGGCGTGCTCCGCTACCTCATGGGTGGCTGGGTGCAGCGGCTGGCGGGCGGCGGATTCCCGGCCGGCACGCTGGTGGTCAATATTGCGGGCTCCTTCCTGCTCGGGCTGTTCTATCGCTACGCCGCGGAGTCGGCCGGCGCCACCCCGGAAGTGCGGGCGTTCCTGACCATCGGCCTCTGCGGCGGTTACACCACCTTCTCGACCTTCAGCTACGAGACCTTCCGCATGCTCGAGGACGGCGAGCTGGCGCGCGCCGCCGGCTACGTCGCCCTGAGCGTCGGCGTGAGCCTGGCGGCCACGCTGCTGGGCGTCGTCGCCGGGCGCGAGCTGCTCGCCCTGCGGCGGGTCGCCTGAAAGGAGCCTCCATGCACGGGATGACCGGCGAACGCACCCTGATGCGGATCCACATCGGCGAGCGCGACCGCCACGACGGCAAGCCGCTGTACGAGGCGATCGTCCACCTGCTGCGGGCGCGCGGCCTCGCCGGCGCCACCGTCACCCGGGCCATCATGGGCTTCGGCGCCACCGCCCGGATCCACACCGACAAGGTGCTCCGGCTCTCGGTGGACCTTCCCATCGTCATCGAGTGCGTGGACGAGGAGGCGAAGGTCGAGGCCATCCTCCCCGAGCTCGACGCCATGCTCGACGGTGGCCTCATCACCCTGGAGCGCGTGCGCGTCATCGCCTACCGCGCCGGCGCGCCGGACAGCGGGGGACGGTAGACCCTCCTACCGTCCCTACCGTCTGTACCGTCTGTACCGTCTCTCCCGTCTTACCGTCCTACCGTCCGTCCGTCTGTTATCTTCCCCCCATGCTCACCCTCGCCATCGCCCAGTTCCGGCCGGACAAGGGCCGGTACGCCGCCAACCTGGCCCGGGCCGGCGAGGTGTTCCGCGCCGTCGCGGGCTGGGCCGAGCCGCCGGCAGTGGTGGTGTTTCCCGAGGCGGCGCTCACCGGCTACTTCCTCGAAGGCGGGGTGCAGGAGCTGGCGCTCCCCGCCGAGCAGCTCTTCGCGGACCTCGCGAAGGTCCATGCGGAGAGTGGCGCCCCGCCGCTCGAAGTCTGCCTCGGCTTCTACGAGGTGTGGCAGAACCACCTGCACAACTCGGCGCTGTACGCCAGCCTGGGCGGCGACGACGCCGGCATCCGTCACGTGCACCGCAAGGTGTTCCTGCCGACGTACGGCGTGTTCGACGAGGAGCGTTTCGTCGAGCCCGGCACCAGCGTGCAGGCATTCGACACCCGCTTCGGCCGCGCCGCGATGCTGGTGTGCGAGGACGCGTGGCACTCGCTGGCGCCGACAATCGCGGCGCTGGACGGCGCCGAGCTGATCCTGGTCCCGAGCGCCACGCCCGCCCGTGGGCTCACGCCCCGTGCCGGCGACTCGCGCCCCGCCAACCTCGACCGCTGGGACCGGCTGGCCCAGGGCATCGCCGAGGAGCACGGGGTGTACGTGGTCGTGTCGCACCTGGTGGGGTTCGAGGGCGGGAAGGGCTTCGCCGGCGGCTCCATCGTGGCCGGACCGCGCGGCGTGGTGCTGCTGCAGGCGCCGTTGTTCGAGCCGGCCACCGTCCCGGTCGAACTGGACCTGCAGGAGATCGTCCGCGCCCGCGCCGACGCGCCGCTGCTCTCCGACCTGCGCATCCGGCTGCCGCATCTGATCGCCAATCTGCGCGCCGAGACGGAAACGGAAGCACCCGAGCCGCGCCCCGGGCCGGGCCGCCCGCGCCGCCCGGCCCCGACGGCGGCGCGCGCGCCGATCTCCGCCACCGCCGACCCGCTCGCCATCGACGCCGAGCTCACCCGCAAATGGCTGGTCGAGTTCCTCAAGGACGAGCTGATCCGCCGCCGCAAGTTTCAGAAGGCGGTCATCGGGCTCTCGGGCGGCGTGGACAGCTCGCTGGTGGCGTTCCTGGCGGTCGAGGCGCTGGGGAAGGAGAACGTCACCGCCGTGCGGATGCCGTACCGCACCTCGAGCCCCGAGAGCCTGGCCCACGCGCAGCTGGTCATCGACCAGCTCGGCATCCCCAGCCGCACCGTGGACATCTCCGCCGGGGTGGATGGCATCGTCGGCGCGATCGGCGGCGAGTCGAGCCCGGCGCGCCGGGGCAACGTGATGGCGCGGATGCGCATGATCACGCTGTTCGACCTCTCCGCCGAGCTCAGCGCATTGCCCCTCGGCACCGGCAACAAGACCGAGCGGCTGTTCGGCTATTTCACCTGGCACGCCGACGACAGCCCGCCGGTCAATCCGATCGGGGATCTCTTCAAGTCCCAGGTGTGGGCCCTCGCCCGGCACCTCGGCGTGCCGGACGTTATCGTCAGCAAGCCCGCGAGCGCCGACCTCATCCGGGGCCAGACCGACGAGGCCGACTTCGGCATCTCCTATCCCCGCGCCGACGTGATCCTCCACTGGCTGCTGCAGGGCTACGGCGCGCCCCAGATCGAGCCGCTGGGGTTCACGCCGGCGGAGATCGCCCTGGTCGAGAAGCGCCTCGACGCCACCCACTGGAAGCGCCGGCTCCCCACGGTCGCCATGGTCAGCCAGACGGCGATCGGGGAGTACTACCTGAGGCCGGTGGATTACTGATGACGGCAGGACGGTAGGACGGCCGGACGGTAGGTATCGCGAATACCGTCCTACCGTCCTGCCGTCTACCGCCTTCCCGAAGGGACCCGCATGCCTCCGCTCCCCGACTCCCGCCCCATGTCCTTCGGCAAGGCCGAGCTCACCACGCTCGTCATGCCCCACATGCAGAATGTCCTGGGCGACCTCTTCGGCGGGCACCTGCTCTCGCTGGTGGACCAGGCCGCGGCGGTGGCGGCGATCCGCCACGCCGGCGGGCCGGCGGTGACGGCGAGCTTCGACCGGGTGGACTTCCGGGAGCGGATCCCGGTGGGGGCGCTGGTCACCTGCATCGCGACGGTGGACTACGTGGGCCGCAGCTCGATGGACGTCTCGGTGGAGGTGTACGCGGAGAATGTGGCCACCGGGGAGCGGCGCCACACGCACACGGCACGGGTGGTGTTCGTCGCAATCGACGACCAGCGGCAGCCCCGCCGCGTCCCGCGGCTGGTGCCGGAGACGCCGGAGGAGCAGGCCCGCTACGACCGGGCCGAGGCCTGGCGCCGGGAGCGGAAGGGATGAGCGAGGCCGGACTCACGCTCATCTGCGGCGGGGGCGGGGCCAAGGGCGCCGCGCACGCCGGCGCGATGCGGGCGCTGCTGGAGGCGGGGCTGGTGCCGGACCGCTTCCTCGGCACCTCGATGGGATCGGTGTTCGCGGCGCTGTTCGCCGCCGGCCTCACGCCGGCGGAGGTCACCACCCGGCTGGAGGCGATCGGCGGGGAGATCGTGCGCTCCGACCCGCTGGCGCTGCTCAAGGGGCTGTGGGCCCGGGCGCTGCTCCGGCCGGTGCCATTCCGCGCCGCGCTGGAGCGGCTGGTCCCGATGCGCCGGTTCAGCGAGCTGCGCCATCCGCTCACCGTCACCGCGGTGGACGTGGACAGCGCCGAACTGGTGACCTTCGGCGCGGGGGGACGGGACATCCCGCTGCTCGACGCGCTGTACGCCAGTTGCGCCCTGCCGCTCTTCCTCCCGCCGCTGGCGCTGGACGGCCGGCGCTACGCCGATGGCGGGCTCCGCGCGGTGGTGCCGCTGGACCTGGCCCTGGCCTGGCCGGCGCGGCTGGTGGTGGCGGTGGATGTGGGGCCGGGGTTCGACGAATTTGCCCAGCCCAGCCCGCCCGCGGCCCTGCCACCCGCCATCGACATCCACAGCTCCGCCACCGGCATCCTGATGGCGGAGCAGACCGCCGCCACCCTCGCCCGGTGGCGCGCCGCCGCCGGGCGGCCACCGCTGGTCTGGGTCCGGCCCCGGACCCGGCGCGGCTCCACCTTCCGGGTGGACCAGATGCGCGGCTACGTCGAGGAGGGCTACGCCGCCACGCGCGCCGCGCTCGCGGACTTGAATTCGGGGCGGGGATGAGCAAATTGCCACCGTGGGTCCCGCACCGCGCCCGCTCCCTTTTCCCGGCTGACCGATGAAAGCCTCAGAAGCCATGGTGGCCAATCCCTTCGTGGCGGTGGCCAATGCCTCCGCCTCCGAAGTGGCGATCATGTTCCGCACCCGGAACATCTCGGTCGTCCCCGTCGTGGACGACCACCGCACCCGGCGGTTCCTCGGCTGCCTCAGTGACCGGGACCTCGTCACCCGCTGCCTCGCCGGTGGCCTCGACCCGCTTACGACCCGGGCCGACGAGATCATGCGGACCGATACCGAGGTGGTCGGCCCCGACACCGAGCTCGACGGCTTCCAGCTGTACATGAACCAGGACCCGAATGAGTCCCACCTCCGGCCCACCATCACGGTGGTGGACTCGGAGCACCAGGTCATCGGCTTCATCAGCCACCCGGAGCAGGTCGCCGGGATGAAGATCGTCTGGCGCTGAGATGAACCCGCCCCGCCTGTTCACCGTGCGCGAGGCCGAGGCGGCGCTGCCGCTGGTGCGGCGCGTGGTCGGCGACCTGCTGGAGGCGCACCCGCGCTGGACCGCCCTGGTGGCCCGCTACGAGCTCCTCTCCGCGCCCCGCCGGGCGGAGGAGGGCGAGTCGGCGGAGATCGCGGAGGTGCGCGAGGCCGCCAGCCGCGAGGCCGAGCGCATCAACAGCCTGCTGCTCGAGCTCGAGCACATCGGGTGCCTGTTCAAGGGATTCGACGGCGGGCTGGTGGACTTCTACGCCCTGCGGGAAGACCGGCTGGTCTACCTCTGCTGGCGCCACGGCGAGGAGCACATCGCCCACTGGCATGAGGTGGATGCCGGCTTCGCGGGGCGCCAACCCCTCGACCAGCTGCTTCTCACCGAGACGGTCTCCGGATGACGATCTGGTATCTCGCCCACATCCTCGGCTTTACTCTCTGGCTCGGCGGCGGGCTCGCCGTCATGACCATCGGCATCAAGGGGCGCGCCGAGGACCGGCCCACCCAGGCGGTGATCGTGCGGATGCTGCACCTGGTGCACCGCATCATCATGCTGCCGGGCATCGCGCTCACGATCGCCTCGGGCGTCGCCCTGAGCATCCCCGCCGCGAAACAGGGCGCCCCCAGCTCCTGGCTGATGGCGATGCAGCTCGCGGGCGTCCTCGCCGCGATCCTGGTCCTGTTCGTCTCCCTGCCGACGCTGGGCAAGCTGACCCGCATCGAGCCCACCGGCGACAAGGCCCCGCTGTTCGACGCCATGCGGAAGCGCGCCGCGATGTCGGGGATGATCGCGGGCAACCTGGGGCTCATCGCGCTGATCGCCGGGGTGCTCGCGAAGTACTAGATGGTAGGACGGCCGGACGGTAAGACGGTAGGTTCCGACCGTCCGACCGTCCGACCGTCCGACCGACCTACCGCGACCGAGCGCCTTTCAGGAGCCGCGCAGCGGCGACTCAGGCGCGAGGGAGTCCTTCAGGGTCTTACCGCCTGCTTCCCCATCCGACAAACCGTCCTGACGGGACAGGCCTCGCACCGCGCCACCCGCGCGGTGCAGACCACCGCCCCCAGCTCCATGATCGCCTGGTTGAAGGTCCACGCCGCCTTGCCGGCGCGGGGCTGCAGCCGCTGCCCGATCTCCCACACCCGCCGCTCCGCCTTCGCCGCGCCGGCGCCCGTGGCCTTGCCGTGCTTGCGTGCGGGCAGGAAGGCCCGCCGGATCACCCGGCCCACGTTGGTGTCCACCGCGGGGTGTGCCTGCTCGAAGGCAAAGGTCGCCACGGCCCCCGCCGTGTACCGACCCACCCCCGGCAACCGCACCAGCTCGGCCGGGTCCTCGGGCAGGATCCCCGAGCGCTCGGCCACGACCACCTGGGCCAGCCGGTGCAGGTTGGCGGCGCGGCGGTAGTAGCCCAGCCCCTGCCACACCTCCCGGACCTGGTGCGGGGTGGCGCGGGCCAGCGCCTCCAGGGTGGGATACCGGGCCAGGAACCGGGGGTAGTACTCCGTCACCCGCGAGACCTGGGTTTGCTGCAGCATGAACTCCGACACCAGCACCGCATAGGGGTCGCGGGTCCGGCGCCATGGCAAGTCGCGGCCCGCGCGGCGGAACCAGCGCACCAGCCGTTGCCGGAAGGCCAGCATGTCGGGGGTGGACTTGGGGGGCATGGGGGGGCAAGATATTAGGGCCTCGGGCCCCATGACTACGACCACCCTCGACCTCCGCCGCCCCATCGGGCGCTTCGTGCTGGGCGGCCTTGCTCATGTCGGCCGCCTGAGCCTCATGGTCGCGGAAATGGTCCGGGGCCTGGGCGAGTGGCGCGTGTGGCTTCCCCGCACCATCACCGAGGCCTGGAACATCGGGGTGGGGAGCCTGCCCATCATCCTGCTGGTGGCCGGCTTCGCCGGCGCGGTCACCGCCCTCCAGACGGGCTACCAGTTCACCGGCAACATCCCCTACTACGTGGCCGGCTCGCTCATCGTCGAGTCGGTGGTGCTGGAGCTGGGCCCGGTGCTCACCGGGCTGATCCTGGCCGGCCGCATCGGCGCGCGCTACGCCGCCGAGCTCGGCACCATGCGGGTCACCGAGCAGATCGACGCGCTGGAGACCCTGGGCCGCTCCCCCGCCAGCCACCTGGTGATCCCCCGGGTGCTCGCCGGACTGGTGATGATCCCGGTGCTCACCATCGTCGCCAATGTCACCGGGATCTACTCCGGCTGGGTAGCGGTGAAGGCGGTACTGCCGGTCACCGACTACGACTTCACCTACGGGGCGCGCATCTTCTGGCGCCCGTTCGACGCCTACTACTCCGTCATCAAGGGCTTCGCCTTCGCGGTCTGCATCACGATCATCTCCTGCTACTTCGGCTTCAGCACCGAGCAGGGTGCCGAGGGCGTGGGCAAGTCCACCACCGGGGCGGTCGTCGCCAGCTGCGTCATGATCCTGCTGCTCGACACCCTCCTCGCCAAGCTGCTCCTCCACTGAGGCGGCGCCGGTGATCGAACTCCAGGGCGTCCGCAAGCGCTTCGGCCAGCAGGTGGTGCTGGACGGCGTGGACTTCACCGTCCAGGACGGCGAGACCGTCGCGCTGCTCGGGCCCTCCGGCACCGGCAAGAGCGTGCTGCTCAAGCACATCGTCGGGCTGATCCACCAGGATGCCGGCGTGGTGCGGGTGGACGGGAAGGACGTCGCGAAGCTGCGCCGGGACGACCTCCGGGCCCTCCGCTCCACCATCGGGTACGTGTTCCAGAACGGCGCCCTGTTCGACTCGATGTCGGTGTTCGAGAACATCCGGCTCGGCATCACCGACGAGGCCCAGTACCGCGACCAGGACTACTGCCGGGAGCGGGTGGCGCGCTGCCTGGAGCTGGTGAACCTCGCGCCCGACACGTCGGAGAAGTACCCGGCGCAGCTTTCCGGCGGCATGCGCAAGCGGGTGGGCATCTCGCGCGCCATCGCGGGGCGGCCCAAGTACCTGCTGTACGACGAGCCCACCAGCGGCCTCGATCCGGTCAACTCCGACATCATTGACGAGCTGGTGAAGAGCCTCGCCAGCGAGCTCGGTGTGACCAGCATCATGGTCACCCACGACGTGCGCGGCGCGTTCCGGGTCGCGGACCGGCTGGCGCTGCTCACCCATGGCAAGATCGTGCAGCAGGGCACGCCCAAGGAATTCATGGCGTCCACCGTCCCGGAAGTGCGCGAGTTCCTGGAGCGCGACTTCGGCAACCTCACCTTCGCCGCCTGAGCCATGGACCTGCACTACGAGAAGGAAATCGGCGTCGGCACCCTGGTGCTCGTGGGCATCGGCCTGTTCGTGGCCGGCACCATGTGGCTCAAGGGCGCGAGCTTCCGCCCCAGCGCCCGGACGGCGGAGGTCGTCTTCAGCGAGATCGGCAGCCTGCAGAAGGACAACGAGGTGGCGGTCTCGGGGTACACCATCGGCAAGGTGCTCGGGGTGCGCTTCGAGGGGCCGGGCCGGGTGCTGGTGACCATCACGGTGCCGGCGGACCTCACGCTCCACGCCGACGCCTCGGCCAGCCTGCTCACCAGCATCTTCGCCAGCGGCACCCGGCTGTCGCTCAACCCGGGCACCGACCAGGCGGGGCCGCTGCCCGAGGGGCAGCCGATCCCGGGCAGCACCGGCAGCGACCTCTTCGCCCGCGGGGCGCAGCTGGCCGACCGCGCCGACTCGGTGCTGGTCGGGGTGCAGGCGCTGGCCAACCGCCGCACCGCCGATGAGCTGGTCGCCACCCTGCAGGCGATGCAGCGCACCCTCAATACCCTGAGCCAGCGGCTGCCGGCCACCACCACCCAGGCCGACAGCACCCTGCGCGCCCTGCGCCGGCTCTCGGAGCGGATGGACAGCACCATCGCCGTCCTGCCGGTCGGGAACGCGATCGAGCGGGCCGACACCCTGGCGCGCAACCTCTCGACGATGTCGTTGCAGCTGATGGCCACCGGCGCCCGGCTCGACACCGTGCTGCAGCGGGTGAACGCCGGCGAGGGCACCATCGGCAAGTTCGCCACCGACACCGGACTGTACACCGACAGCCGGGAGGCGCTGCAGGCACTCAAGCTGCTGCTCGACGAGCTCAACAAGCACCCGGGCAAGCTGACGGTGCAGGTGAAGCTGTTCTAGGGGGTCCATGGTCGAGCACGGCACCGTCCCCACCCTGAGCGCCAAGTTCAACGAGGCGCTCATGTACGCCGGCGAGCTGCACGGCCGCCAGCGGCGGAAGGGCAGCGGCATTCCGTTCATGGCCCACCTGCTCGGGGTGGCCGCCATCGTGATGGAAGACGGCGGCGACGAGGAGGAGGCGATCGCCGCCCTGCTGCACGACGCCGTCGAGGACCACCCCCGCGGGGGCGCCACCGAGCGCGAGATCCTGGAGCGCTTCGGGCCCCGGGTGCACCGGATCGTGATGGGCTGCACCGAGCCCGACCCCCATGCGCTGGAACAGGGGAAGAAGGGCCCCTGGGAGGAGCGCAAGAAGCTCTACATCGCCCACCTGCGCGACGCCGCCGATCCGTCGGTCCTCCGGGTGGCGACCGCCGACAAGCTCTACAACGCCCGCTCCATCATCAACGACATGCGCGTCGTCGGCGAGGAGGTCTGGAGCCGCTTCAGCGTCCCCCGCGAGAAGACCCTCTGGTACTACCGCTCCGTCACCGACGCCCTCCGTTCCGCCCCCGGCGCCCCCAACCGCCTCGTCCGCGAGCTCGCCGGCATCGTCGCCGCCCTGGGTCGGGGCGTACAGCGGATCTGAACGACAGGGCTGGAGGGTGGAGCGCGGCAGTTGTCGCTTCAGCGACAGGTGCCGACGACTGAGCGGCCCTCCGGAGCCGTGTGGCGGCGACTTGGCCGCGAGGGAGAGCAGGCTTCAGCCGCGGGCCACCGCCCGGGCAGTCCTTGTCCCTTCTCCCTTCTCCCCCCTCCCGTCTCCCGATAAGTTCTGCCCATGCTGAAGCTGACCTTCCTGGGCACCGGGGCCGCCTGTCCCACCCTCGACCGCAACGTCTCCGGCCTGGCGCTCGCGCGCGAGGGCGAGACGATGCTGTTCGACTGCGGCGAGGGCACCCAGCGGCAGATGATGCGCTACGGGGTGAGCTTCACCTTCCGCGACATCTTCTTCACCCACTGGCACTCCGACCACCTGCTCGGCGTGATCGGCCTGCTCCGCACCCTCGGTCTGCTCAACATCTTCGGCGGGACGGAACGCAAGGAGGGGCTGACCCTCTTCGGCCCCAAGGGGGCGAAGCGGATCCTGGCCCACGCGCTGGAGGTGGGGATCGAGCGGGTGAAGTTCCCGGTGGAGATCGTCGAGCTCAAGCCGGGGGACACCGTGGCGCGCGCCGACTACGACCTGCTCACCTTCCCGACCGAGCACCGCGCCGACACCATCGGCTACGCGCTGGTGGAGCACATCCGGCTGGGCCGCTTCAACCCCGACAAGGCGCGGGCGCTCGGCATTCCCGAGGGGCCACTCTGGGGGAAGATTCACAAGGGCCAGCCCGTCACCCTGGACGACGGCCGCGTGGTCGCGCCGGAGGAGCTGGTGGGCGCGCCGCGCCCGGGGCGGAAGGTCGTGATCTCCGGCGATACCCGCCCGGTGGAGCCGCTGCGCGAGGCCGCCCGCGGCGCCGACCTGCTGGTCCACGAGGCGACCTTCAGCGAGGAGGATGCCGCGCGGGCCCGCGAGACCGGCCACTCCACCGCCGCCGAGGCGGCGGAGATCGCGCGGCAGGCGGAGGTGAAGCGGCTCATCCTTACCCACATCTCGCCCCGCTACAGCCGCGAGGCGCCGGAGCTGCTGGCGGAGGCGCGCGCCGTCTTTCCCGAGACGCTGATCGCGCGGGACGGGCTGGAGCTGGAGGTGCCGTTCGAGGCGGAGGACGGCGGCTGACGCCCGCCGCTCAGCTCCCCCCGCCGCCGAGCGCGGCGATCCGGCTCCGCGCCGAGTCCACCACCGGCTGGAATTCCGGATCCGCGTCCCGCCACAGCCGGATCACCCGGCGGTACTCCCGCGCCGCATCGGCGGGGCGTCCCAGTCGCTCGAGCAGCACCCCCCGGCGATAGGCGCCCGGCGCCGAGTACATGTAGCCGTCGAGCGAATTCTCCCCGATTCCGCCGTACCGCCGCACCGCCTCCTCCGGCTGGCCCGTCTCCGCCAGCAGCGTCGCCTTCAGGTACAGGTCCCAGGGCCGCTCGTAGGCCGGCGAGAAGAGCGCCTGCGAGGCCTCGATCCCGTCCCACCCGCCGGCGAGCGCCTGGAGTGCGGTGAGCGTGTCGCCCTTGCGCAGCGCCGCATGCACCTCGAGGCTCCGGGTCAGCACCTGCTGCAGGTGTTCCAGTGAATCGGGGAAGGGCGCCCCCGGCCGGGCGGCGAGGCGGGAGGCGGTCGGCCCTTCTGCGAGCAGCGCCGCGAGGTAGGGCCGGATGATCCACTCGCGCGTCCGGTCGAAGTCGAACCAGAAGATGTAGGTCCGCTGGACCGGCCCGACCGGTGCATGGCGGAGTGCCTCCGCCGCCGTCCGGCGGTCCGCGTCGGTCACCAGCGCGGGAGGGAGGAACGGGACCGCGAGCAGGTAGGCACGGGTGGTCGCTGCCGAGACCGGCTCCAGCGCCATCGCGGAGTCGAGCGCGCGCTGCGCCGCGCGCCACTTCCCCTCGGCGAGGTCGAGGCGCGCCAGCGACTCGTAGCCGTAGGCGCTGCTCGCCCGGGTGCGGCCGGCGTGCGCCAGCACCGCGGCCACGGCCCGGCTGACGTCCGGCCGGTCGGCCAGCACGGCCAGGCCGGTCGCGGTGTTCGCCAGCATCCACTCGTTGCCCCGGTCGAGGCCCGCCAGCCGCTGCCGGATGCCGGCACTGTCGTTCTCCCGCGCGGCCACCACCAGCCGCTCCCCGCTGACGAAGCCCGAGTCGCCGGAGCGGATCGTGACGCCATCCAGCAGCCGGCTCGCCTCCTCGCCCCGGCCGTCGCGCACTGCGAGCTCCCAGCGGTGGAACACCGGCCGCCAGTCGCGCGGGTCCAGCCGCGCCGCGGCCTCCCAGTACGGCCGTGCCTCCGCGACATCCCGGCCGCGCATCGCGTTGTGGTGGAACAGCACCTCGCCGAGGCCGGCGTTCGCCTCCGCGCTGGCGCCATCGTACGCCAGCACCGCCCGGAACTGCTGCTCCGCCTCCTCGGCATCCCCCTTCGCGAACGAGAGCCACGCCTGCAGCAGCTGCGATTCGGTGGGTCCGAGCCCGGACGGGTGGGCGGCGGCGGAGTCCGCCATCCGGCGGGCCCGGTCATCCAGCCAGTACCAGGCGTTGACCCGCGCCAGCGCGTGCCAGGCCGCGGCGAACGCGGGGTCGGCGCGAGTCGCGCGCCACAGCGCCTGCGCGGCATCCTGCATCTCCCATCGCCGCGCCAGCCGCTCGCCGGTGGCGTAGTTCTCCAGCGCCTCCAGCGAGGCGGTGCGGGCCGCCTCCAGCACGAAGGTGGCCCCCGGCGGGCCGTCCTGCTGCCCCACCAGCTGGCGCGCCAGGGCGCCGACCAGTGGCGCCACCTCGTTCGGCGCGCCGGTCGCCGAGCCACGCCCCACGACCCGGTGCTTCCCACCGGCCTCATGCATCTCCGCCGTGACCTGCACCCCGGCCCCGTGGCGGCTGACCCGCCCCTCCACGACCAGCGCACCGCGCCCCCCGGCGGTATCGGCGTCGGGGCCATCCTCGACGGTGATGCCGCCGGTGCCGTCGAGCGCGAGCGCCAGCAGGTGCCCGACCACCGGTGCGAGTGGTTCCGCCTCCGGATCCTCCGCCCGGAACCCCGCCAGTGCCACGCGTCGTGGCGCGTCCGACGGCTGGCCGCGGCCGAGGAGCACGGCGGCGAGGACCAGCCCCCCCGCCGCGGCCAGCGCCGCGACCCGCCCGCGGCCCCACCGCCGCGCCGGTCCGGCGCGCCCGCGGTGGTAGTCGATCGTGGCGAGACCGGCCGAGCCCCGCCCGGGCCGGGCCGCGAG
>CAZYIV010000024.1:0-42835 GCA_964647615.1 uncultured Gemmatimonadaceae bacterium
GAGGAGTTGTGGGGGGGGCGGCCGGGCGACCCCCAGACCCCCCAGCACCAACCAAAAAAACAGGGGGGAGAACCCCCCACCCCCGGGGGGGGGGGCGGGGGGGCGGCGGGGGGGGGGGCCCGGGGGGGCGCCCCCGGCCCCCAAAACCGGGGGGGGGGGGTTTAACCCCCCCCCCGCCCCCCGTCGGGATGCAGCGGTCGGGCGGCTCAGCCGGCGAGGGCCGAGACCACCTCCGCCACCTTCCGCACCTTGGCGCCGTCCTTCGCGCCGGCGGCGTCACTCTGCAGCTTGGTGGCCAGCAGGCGGAGCGCCGTGGCGCGGGCGCCACCATCGGCCCGCTCGGCGCTGGCGAGGGCGTTCCGGGCCGAGCTGATCTGCGCCATGCCGAGCCCGCCCGACCGCTCCAGCTGGTCGAGGTAGGCCCGCGCCAGGGCGAAGCTGGACGGCCAGACGAACTGGGGCTGCCCCTGGGTGTTGAGGTAGTCCAGGTGCACCGTCTTGGCGGCGTCGATCTCGTTCTGGCTGAGGTAGGCGCTCGGCGCCAGCTCGAAGATGTCGAGCCCGCGGGCAATCTCGGAGCTCACGATCACGCCGTTGTACCAGTACACCGACCACGAGCCGCCGCTCTGCATGCGGGTCGAGTCGATCGGGCCCCGGTCGTGGAACGCAATCTCCACCGGGTGCGCCGCGTCGGTCCAGTCGAACACCGAGATGCCGCCCTGGTACCACGCCTGCACCATCACGTCGCGGCCCGGGATCGGAATCAGCGAGCCGTTGTGCGCGACGCAGTTCTCCATCGCGGTCTGCGGCGCGGTCATCTTGTAGTAGCTCTGGAACACCAGCTGGTCGCCCTGGCGCAGGAAGATCGCGTCGGCGCCCCACTCGTGCTTGTCGGTGGCGCGGCACTTGGGCTGCCCGCCGCCGCCCCACTCGTCGCTGAACAGCACCTTGGTGCCGTCGTTGTTGAACGTCGCCGAGTGCCAGTAGGAGAAGTTCGAGTCGGCCACCGCGAAGAGCCGCTTCGGGTCCGCGGGGTTGGTGATGTCGAGCAGCAGGCCGTACCCGCCGCAGGCGCCCCCCGCCCGGCCGATCGCCGGGTACAGGGTGATGTCGTGGCACTGGTTCGGGCCGGTGGGGCGCCGGTTCCCCCGGCGGCCCGGCCCGGCCCCCGTCATCCGGGCGATCAGGTCCGGCAGCGCCGCCCGCAGGGCCGCGCTGTCGGCGCCGGTCGCGTCGCCGCTGCCGCCCCGCGCCTTCACCACGCTGTCCAGCATGTTCTTCGCGAACCCGTCCGGCAGCGCCATCTCGGTGTTGTTGATCGAGATGATGAACGCCCCGCGGGCCCGGGCCTGGTCCAGCGCCGCCTTGCGGGCCTCGGCGTCGGCCGGGGAATCCCCGTGGGTCGGCGGCGGGGCCAGGTCGTTGAAGATGCGGGGCGAGGAGACGATCGCCGCCTGCTCCGGATGCGCCACCGGCACCTTGATCACCTCGATGCGGAACAGCGCGCTGTTCGGGTCGTCGTCCGGCATCTCGCTGGAGCAGCCCGGCAGCTCGCTGGGCGAGCGCACGCCGGCCGAGCCCGAGATGTACACGTAGACGTTGTCCGGATCCTTCGGGTCCACCAGCACCGAGTGGGTGTGCGAGCCGCGGCAGGTCTGCACGTTGCCGACGTTGCGCGGGTTGTGGATGTCGCTGATGTCGAAGATCCGGAGGCCGCGGAGCCGGTCGGTGCTCACGGTGTCGTGCACGCCCTCGGTGCCGCAGTCGATCCGGCCCGAGAGGCCCTCACCGGAGACGAACAGCAGGTTCTTGTACACCGAGACGTCGCTCTGCGAGGCGGGGCAGAGGTACCCCTCCGCCAGCGAGGGCTGGCGCGGGTTGGTGATGTCCCAGATCTGGAAGCCGTTGTAGTTGCCCTGGATGGCGTAGTGCCCGAGGAAGGCCAGGTCGGAGTTGGTCACGCCGGCGAACGGCTTGGGCGACGGCGTCGTCGAGAGCATCCGGAGGTTCCAGATGGCCTCGCCGGCGTCGAACAGGCCCGCCTTGAGGCCGACCCGCGGGTCGGGACTGGGCGGGCCCATCATCGCCTTCGGGGCCGGCGCCATCGCGCTGCCGCCGGACGAGGAGGAGGCACAGGCGGTCGCGGTGGCGAGCCCGAGGACGAGCACGGCCGCGCGGACCGGGGACGGAGCGTTGCGCATGGGACGATCCGGTGAGGGGAAGTGAGAGGGCAACCTGCAGGGAATCCGGTTACTGACCGCCCGGGACGGGTCCGCCCATGGCATCGAGCATCAGCTCCATCCGGGCGATCTCGGTGGTCTGGTCGGTGTGCACGTCGGACGCCAGCTTGAAGATCTGGTCCTCGATCCCGGCGCCCGGCGTGCCGAACAGCGCGTCCACCATCGTCAGCGCGCCGGAGTGGTGCTGGATCATGTAGGTCAGGAACAGCCGGTCGAAGGCGGGGCCGCGGGCGGCATCGAGCGCCGCCATCTGCGCCGGGGTGAGCATCCCCGGCATCAGGTGCGGCATCCCCATCGCGCCGTGATCCATCCCCGCCATCTGGCTGTGGTCCATCCCGGCCATCTGCTCGTGCCCGCCCAGCGGGTCGGGTACCGGCTGGCCCCGGTCCCGCAGCCAGCGCTGCATCAGCGCGATCTCGTCCTGCTGGGCGTTGATGATCCGTTCGGTCAGCCGGAGCATCGCGGGGCTCGCCCCGTGGGTCGGCGCCCAGCGGGACATGATGATCGCCTGCGAATGGTGCGCGATCATCCCGGTCATGAAGTCGATGTCGGCCTGGGTGTACGACTTCCGGACGCTGTCCGCCTGCTGGTAGGCCGCCTGCTCGGCCGGCGAGAGGGCCGGCGCCGGGGCGGGCGCCGCCGTCCTGGGCTGGCCGGCGCAGGCGGACAGGAGCAGGGTCATCGGGGCGAGGGCACGGATCCAGCGCATGGGCTTGAGCATCTCGGGATTCTACGCCTCGGGATCGGCTTGCGTAAGCGCCGGGGGTGGGGGACGCCAGGCTCCCCGACTGCTACTCCCGCTGCCGCCGGGTGTTCCGGGAAGCGCAGGATCGGGGCGGTGCGGACCCTCGGGAGCGGGCTCCGGCGGCCAGGCCGGAGCGTCACGGCATGCTACGGGGTCCGGACCCCGCTTTGTTTCATCCCGCGCCGCCCCTGGGCCGGGCCGGGAGGCTCGTGCAGCCGGCGGGGCTACCGCTTCCGCCGTGCGGGGCCCCCGGACGCCCGGCCGGCGGGGGCCTTGGCCCTGGGCTTCGCGCGGCCGGCCGGCCTGCTGCCGCCCGCGCCCTTCGCGGAGGCCCGGATGAGGGCCTCCAGCGCGCCGGTGTCCACGTCCGCCAGCCGCTTCAGGTAGATGCACCCCTTGCCGGTCTTCACCCTGCCCAGCCGCTTGACCAGGGCCCCATGCTCGGTCAGGGCGCCCTGCAGGTAGAGCACCAGCTGCCCCTTCCGGGGCGAGAATCCCACCGGGAACCAGTCCAGGACCCGGCCGCTGGGGTAGTGCAGCCGGCACTGCCCGTACCCCACGATGCTCGGGCCCCACATCACCGCCGGCGCGCCCGCGGCCCGGCGCATGATGGCGTGCAGCTGGCGGGCGTCCTTCCGCTGGTCCGGGTCGGTCACGGCGCCGAGGAATGCCGCGGCGCTGCGCCGGGTGGCGCGGGTCTTCAGTTCGGCCATGGGGCCCTCAGGTGGCGGGGTGGGCGCGGTTCAGGCGGTCTGCCAGAGATGGATCGCCACCAGCACCAGGAAGAGGGCGAAGCCCCGCTGCAGCGGGCGCGCCGGCAGGTGGCTGCCCCAGTGCGCGCCGAGCCAGGCGCCGAGGAAGAGGCCCAGCGCGATCCCGCCGGCGGCGTGGAGGTCCAGGTCGCCGCGGCGGTAGTACTCCCACGCGCCCAGGGCGCCCACGGGCAGGAGCAGCGCCGCCAGCGAGGTGCCCGTGGCCCGGTTGGGGCTGAGCTTCGCCAGCAGGATGAGCGCGGGCACGATGATGACCCCGCCCCCGATGCCGAACAGGCCCGAGAGGACGCCGGCCACGAGGCCGATGGCAAGGAAGAGCATGGGGCGGAGCGCTCCAGGTAAGGGGACGGGGCAGGCCGCGATCCGGACTGCATTCTGGATCGCGACCCGCCCCGTGGCAAGCGGCCCCCCCGGGCGCGCCCTACTTCTCCGGATCGAGGATCTTCTCCACCCGGGCCGCGATGTCCTTGAGGTGCAGGGCCGTCGCCCGGTCGCGGGTGCGGCCCGCCGCCTGGGTCGCCTCGGTCTTGATCCGTTCCAGCTCGCCCCGGGCAAACGCCCGGATGTCAGACTGGCTCACGTTCACCGGGGTCACCGTGATGAACCGGGCGAACTGCGGCGGGATCGGCGGCAGCTCCTGCGTCATCAGGTACTCCAGCCGGTCCACGTACCCGCGCTGCAGGTTGCGGCGGAACTCGTCCACCGGCTGCGCCCGCGCCAGCTCGCCCCACACCGCCTGGTGGGCGTCGTCGAACAGGTTGGCCAGGGTGTAGGCATCGGCGCCGAGGGCCGCCTCCGACTCCACCAGGCGCTGCATCCGCCGGGGCTCGAGCAGGTTGTTGAGGACCCCCACCTGCCGCGCCCGCAGCCGCTCCACCGTGCCGGCGTGCTCGATCCGCGAGAGGATGTCACGGTCCAGCATCCAGGTGGGCGTGGCGAATGCCTCCTGGGCCAGGAACCGCATGGCGCCCTGCTGCCGCGCCCGGGGGACGATCGTGTACACCGGGCCCGGCTGCCCCTGGGCCTTCCGGGTCTGCTCCACCCCGCCGATGATCGTCGTGACGTGGCCCATGTAGCGGGCCCACTGCACGATCACCTGCTCGTACATCTCCTTCAGCTGGTCGTAGCTCTCCCCTTGCTCGAAGGCATACTGCGGCAGGTTGGGCAGGATCCGCTTCAGGTTGGCGATGCCGTAGGTGCTGGCCTTCACCCCGTCGTCGCCCAGGTCCTCGGTCTGGCTGGTCGGATCGATGCTGCTCGGATCCCCGAAGCGGTACAGCGGGTCGCCGGCATGGTCCAGGATCCAGCGGTCGAGGGTCGGCTTCTCGGCGTCGGGGGTGGTGGCGCCGGGGATCGGCCGGTAGCCCCACCGGATGGCGTAGTGGTCATACACCCCGATGGCGGGGTGCAGGCTCACGCCGGTGTCGCCCGGCTGGGCGATGTAGTTGAAGCGGGCGTAGTCCATGATGGACGGCGCCGTGCCCATGCGCTGCGTGAAGCTGGCGGAGCGCAGCGAGTCCACCGGGTAGCTGCTCGAGGCCTTCATGTTGTGCGGCAGGCCCAGCGTATGCCCCACCTCGTGGGACGAGACGAACCGCACCAGCTCGCCCATCACCGAGTCGGCGAACTGCACGTGCCGCGCGGCGGGGTTCACCGCAGCGGTCTGCACCAGGTACCAGTTGCGGAGCAGGTTCATCACGTTGTGGAACCAGCCGATGTCGCTCTCGAGGATCTCGCCGGTGCGCGGGTCCACCACGTGCGGGCCGTAGGCGTTCTGGGTCTCGGAGGGGTAGTAGCGGATGACCGAGTAGCGCGCGTCCTCCGGGTCGAACTCCGGGTCTTCCTCGGGGGTCGGCGGGTCCTTGGCGATGATCGCGTGCCGGAAGCCCGCCTCCTCGAAGGCGGCGTTCCAGTCCTCCACGCCCTGCTTGAGGTAGGGGCGCCACTTGGTCGGGGTGGCCGGGTCGATGTAGTACACGATCGGCTTCACCGGCTCGACCAGCTCGCCCCGCAGGAAGGCGGCGGTGTCCTTCGGCTCCAGCCGCCAGCGGCTGATGTAGCAGCGATCCACCGCCCGCTGCGCGTCGCGGCCGTAGTCGGTCTGGTCGATCGAGAAGAAGCCGACCCGCTCGTCGCAGCGGCGCGAGGCCATCGGCACCGCCGGGAGCAGCACCATCGAGTGCGCCATCTCCACGGTGATGGTGCCGGTCTCCTCGTTGCTGGGCGGCTTGCCGGCATCGTAGCTCAGCACCGCCCGCACCTCGACGTTGGTGGGGTAGCTGCGCACCCGCGCCAGGTAGCTGCGGTTCTCGTCCAGCCGGCGGACCTGGTACGCCTCGCGCCGGCCGCGCGGCAGCCCGAACAGCGCGATGTCGGTGGTGTAGAGCTTCCCGATGTCCACCAGCACGCCGCTGGTGTCGCCGTTGTAGGCCACCACCGGCAGCGCCGCGATGATCGGCTCGAAGTTGGCCGCCCGCACCGCGCGCGAGATCGGCAGCGAATCGGCCGCGACGTTCACGAAGCTCACCCAGCGGAGCAGGATCCTGTCGCCCTGCCGCTCCCAGCGCACCACGCCCTCGTTGGTCTCCTCACCGCCGTAGCCGATGTTGGTGGCCGTCTGCGCGATCCGCGTGACCAGCAGCATGTCCTGCCCCAGCGTGGCGTTGGGGATCTCGTAGAAGCTCGAGTCACCCTGGGTCCACACGGTGAACAGCCCCGAGTCGGCCTTCGCCTTGTCGGTGATCAGGTCCTTGAACGCCTTGATCTTCGGCTTGGGTGTCTTGGAGCTGTCGGGGCGGGCGGGACGGGCCCCGGCGGAGGCGGTGGCCCCCGGCGTCGGGGCGGGGGCGGTCGCGGGATGGGACGGAGCACACGCGGCGCAGGCAAGCAACAGCGCCGCGGCACCCAGGTGGTGCCGATTCATCAGGGCCTCGGGTCGGATTCGGTCGGACTGCGGAACGGGCGGGAACCTACGGTCCGCTTCCGGCCGGCGGAAGAGGCCGGCATGGCCTCGCGCTGACCGATTCCGCGACGCGTGGCCTCAGTGCCGGCCCGGGCCCCACACCACGCGGCCCGGCGTGGCCCCGGTGTGTTCGCCGTCCCGGATCACCTGCACGCCGTTGACGAACACGTGCCGCACGCCGGTGGCGTACTGGTGCGGCTCGGCGAAGGTGGCATGGTCGGTGATCGTCGCGGGGTCGAAGACCACGATGTCGGCGTAGTTGCCCGGAGTGAGGGTGCCGCGCCGCACCGCCCGCAGGTTGGCGGCAGGGAGGCCGCTGAGCTTCCGGATCGCCTCCGGCAGGGTGAGGACGCCCTCGTCCCGGGTGTACTTCCCGAGCACCCGGGCGAAGGTGCCGTAGGCGCGCGGGTGCGGATTGGACGTGAGGAACAGTCCCTCCGGCGCCAGCGACGAGGCATCTGAGGCGAAGCTCAGCCACGGCTGCACGATCTCCTGCTTCAGGTTGTCCTCGGACATCGTGAAGTAGATGCAGCCGATCCGGCTCTGGTCGGCGATGATCAGGTCCATCGCCGCATCCTCGGGGCTCTGGCGCCGCATCGCCGCCGCCTCCGCGAGTGTCTTGCCGACGTAGCCGCGCAGCGAGTCCTGCCGGAAGCCCGCCAGCAGCACGCCCTCCGGCCCGCCGGAGCTGTTGAAGGCGCCGCCCCGGGCCCGCCACTCCGCCTTGAGCCGGGCCCGCACCGCCGGCTGCTGCAGCCGCGCGCGCCAGGCGTCGAAGCCCCCTTCCCGCACCCAGCCCGGCATCACCGCGTCCAGCCCGGTGGCGCTGGCGGGGTAGGTGTACATGTCGGCGGTGATCGCGGCCCCGGCGGCGTTGGCGGAATCGATCTTCCGGAGCACCACGTCCATCAGCCCCCAGTTGGGCCGGCCACTGGCCTTGAGGTGGTAGATCTCCGCCCGCGCGCCGGACTCCCGCGCGATCGTCAGCAGTTCGTCCACCGCATCCAGCAGGCTGTCGCCCTCGTTCCGGATGTGGGAGATGTACATCCCGTCGTACCTGGCCGCGGTGCGGGCCAGCCCGGTCAGCTCCCCCGTGGTGGCGAACATCCCCGGCTCGTAGATGAGCGAGCTGCCGACCCCCATCGCCCCCTGCTGCATCGCCTGGTCCACCAGCGCCTCCATCCGCGCCTGCTCCTCCGGCGTGGCGGGGCGGGAGAGGTGGCCCAGCACGTGCTGTCGCACCGTCGCGGCGCCCACGAAGCTCGCCACGTTGGTGGAGATGCCCTTCGCCACCAGGGTGTCGAGGTACTCGGCCAGCGTGGTCCAGGTGATGGGGAAGGGATGGTCGCCCATGCTCGCGACGTACTCCGCCTTCATGCTGTCGCTGAGCGGGCCCATGGACTCGCCCTCGCCGAAGACCTCGAGCGTCACCCCCTGCCGCAGGTCGCTCTGGGAGCGGCCGTCGTGCAGCAGCGCCTCGTTGGCCCAGCTCAGCATGTTCACGAACCCCGGCGCCACCGCGAGCCCCGTCGCGTCCACCTCGCGCGCGCCCTTCGCCGCGGAGAGGTCGCCGATGGCGGCGATGCTGTCGCCCAGCACCCCGACGTCCGCGACCATGCCCGGCGCGCCGGTCCCGTCGTACACGGTGCCGTGGCGGATGACCAGGTCGTACCGCGGACCGCAGGCGGAGAGCAGCAGGGTGGCGAAGAGCAGTCGGCGCATGGCGGGGACTCGGGAATCGCGGCGGCCGCGCGGGCAGTCACTCGGTGAAGTAGCGGGAGTATTCCATGCCGGAGTAGGTGACGCGGAGGACCTGCCCGTCCACGGCCGGACCGAACCTGAGCCGCTCGGCGGAGCCCGGCGGCCCCACCCGGAAGTCGCCGCCCGGGAGCGCCGTGAGCTCCTCCTCGTCACCCTCGGGGCCCACCCACAGCAGCCGCCCCTGCCGCACCACGATCCGGAAGTCGGGCTCCCACGGCTGCATGATGCGGTAGTGTCCCACGTACGTGCGCCACGCGGCGGGCACCCGCCAGCTGGTCGGGCCGCGCCACGCCGTGCCGCGGTACCATCGGCCACCGTAGCTCACGCCGGTCACCCGCCCCGCGCTGTCCCGCCCGAAGCGGAACGGGAAGAGGCTCCAGTCAGGCGCCGGGCCGAGGAACTCATCGTTCCCCCGCGAGAGGAGCAGCGAGGGGCCCGCGGCCGTCAGCAGCAGCAGCGAGTCACCCGCGGCGCGGAACCGGAGGGTGTCGCCGCCGTCCCCGGGGTAGGCGCCGGCGTAGGCCGCCGCGCCGTCGGTGGCGTAGGGCCGCGCGGGCGGTGGAGTGTCCGGCAGGGTATCGTCCAGCATCACCGCCCGCAGCGCGCGCAGCGCGAACCGCGCCACCACGCCGGGGTCCCCGGGCCCGTTCACGAACGCCACCACCCCGATGCCGAGGTCCGGCTGCCCCACGAGGAAGCTGGAGTAGCCCAGCATGCCGCCGCTGTGGTAGAACACCGGGCGGCCGCCATCCTGCGAGAGGAACATCCCGAAGCCGTAGCGCGCCTCGCCCCGCGTGGTGGCGGCGCGGGGCCGCATCAGCGCCGTGAAGCCGTCGGGTGAGAGCACCGGGCCGTCCGGCCCGCGCCCCCCGTTGAGCAGCATCACCAGGTAGCGTCCCAGGTCGGCCGGCGTGGCCACCAGGCTGCCGTCACCCGAGCCGTACTCGATCCACGGCGCCTCCACCAGCGGGTCGGTGCTCCGGGTGGGCCGGTCGTCGTACCGGCTCATGTAGCCCACGGCCAGGTCGCCCCGGCTGTCGTGGCCGAACTCGGCGTCGGTCCGCGTCATCCGGAGCGGCACCAGGATCCGGTCGTGGATCACCTCGGCGTAGGACCGGCCGGTGAGCTGCTCCAGCAGCCGGCCCAGCACCTGGTACCCGATATTGGAGTAGGCCCACCGGGTGCCCGGCGCCGAGCCGAGCACCCGCTCGCGCGGCACCCAGGCCTGCGCCGGCCCCGAGGGAATGTCGTCGCGGTCGGCGGGGAGGCCGGCGGTGTGGGTGAGGAGGTCTTCCGGCGTCACGGGGCGCCAGCGGGACTCGGGGCTGAACCACGGGAGGTAGGCGCGGATCGGGCGCTGCACGTCGAGCCGCCCCGCCTGCACTTCCTGCAGCAGCGCGATCGCGGTGAACGACTTGGAGATCGAGCCGATCTCGAACCGGGTCTCCGGCGTCACCGGCACCCGCCGGGCCAGGTCGGCCCAGCCGTAGCTCCGAACGGTGATCACGCCGTCGCGGTTCACCAGCGCCAGCGCCAGGCCGGGCGTGCCGTCCTGCAGCCGCTGCTGCTCCGCCATCCGGTCAATCAGCCGGAAGGCCGGCCGGAGCCGCAGCGTGTCGTGCTGGGCCGCGAGCGGCAAGGCACCGATCTCCAGGGCGGCGAGGACTCCCATCGCGACGTGCTTCATGCCCGCGCTCCCCGGATCCGGGGCACGTCCAGCACCCGCCACGCATCCGCCGGCGACTCCACCGCGTGCACCAGCGCCACCAGCATCTGCTCCAGCGTCACCAGCCCCAGCCGGACCGCGCCCTCGCGCGTCCCGGGAAGCAGGCGCGCCATAGCGTACACCGGCAGCAGCACCACCGGCCACCGGTGCCCCGGTCCGAGGACGTACCACGGGCGGAGGATGGTCGCCGGCATGCCGCTGTCCCGGATCAGCGCCTCGGCCCGGACCCGCGCCGCGACATACGCGCGCATGATCGGCGCCGGATGGGCCACGCTCACGTACACGAAGTGGCGAATGCCCGCGGTCGCGGCCGCCGGCACCGCCGCCGCCACCGACGCGAGGTCCACCCGCAGGAACTCCTCCGCCTTGGCGGGGCTCGGGGATGGCACGCCGACCAGGTGCACGAAGGTGTCCGCCGGCGCGACCTGGCCGGCGTAGGAGAGACCGTGCAGGGCGTCGCCCGGCACCGGCTCGGCGCCCGGCGGCAGGCGGGCCTCGGAGCCGGGCCGCACCAGCGCGCGCACCCGGTGTCCGCGCGCGGCGAGGCGCGCGCCGAGGCGCCGGCCGAGGTAGCCGGTGCCGCCGGTCAGGAAGACGGAACGGGGAGTGGGCGGGGCAGGAGCCGCGACGGACACCGGGCTAGAATGTGTCGCGGCGGGTCAGCGCGCAACCGCCCCGCCGCCGAAGCGGACCGCGGTGACCTGGGCCATGATCGCCAGCGCTGTCTCGGCCGGTCCCCGCCCGCCGAGCTCCAGCCCGATGGGGCCGTAGAGGCGGGTGAGGTCGGCGGCGGTGAAGCCCTCGGTGGCCAGCCGCTCGCGGCGCTTCACCTGGGTCTTCTTCGACCCGATCGCCCCGACGTAGGGGGCCGGTGAACGGAGCGCCAGCCGCAGGGCGGGCTCGTCAAACTTGGGGTCGTGCGACAGGACGCATACGTATGTGGCCGGCGTGAGGCCCACCCTGGCGAATGCCTCCTCCGGCCAGGCGGGGACCAGTTCGTCGGCCTCGGGGAAGCGCGCCCGGGAGAGAAACGCCGCGCGGCCATCGGCGACGATCGTCCGGTAGCCCAGCCCTCGGGCCAGCGGGACCAGCGCCATGGCGATGTGCACCGCGCCCACGATCAGGAGCACTGGCCGGCGGGGAAAGACCTCGAGAAAGACCCAGCGGGTGCCGCCATCCGGCGCCGCGATCTCGACGGTGGTACTCTGCTCCCGGCGCAACGCCTGCCGCGCGGGCTCCGTCGCCTGGCCCAGCCAGTCCAGTCCCGGGTCGGGATCCACCCGGCCGTCCTCGTGCAGGGTGGCACCGTGGCCGATCGCCTCCGCCGGGCCGCCCTCGACGATCGTGGCCACCACCTCCCCGCCCGGCCCGCGCGCCGCCGCGAGCACCCGCTCCGGCACCCGGGGCTGCACCAGCACCTTGATGGTGCCGCCGCAGGCCAGCCCGACCGACCAGGCAGTCTCGTCGCTCACGCCGTAGGTGAGGAGCCGCGCGGTCCCCCGGCCGATCGCCGCCTGGATCTCCTCGACCGTGGCGCCCTCCACGCACCCGCCAGAGACCGACCCCGCGATGCCGCCCTGCGTCGTGGCGAGGAGGCAGGCGCCCTCGGGGCGGGGCGCGGAGCCCCACACGCTGGTGACCACGGCCCGGCCCACGGGGGCGCCCCCGTCCGCCAGGCGCTGGTATTCGTCGAGCAGCTCGCGCATGGGTCGAGTCTTGCGATTCCGCCGGGGTTCGGCAAGAGCCCTGCCGTGGATTACCTTTCCCGCCCGACCCCCGTGCCCACGGAGTGCCCGGTGACCCCGCCTGCCGACGCCACCCTCCCCGCCCGACTCGCCGCCGCCGTGGACGCGGCCCGCGACCGCATTCTCGCCCTGCACCAGTCGTACGTGCGGGTCCGGTCGGTCACCGGCGAGGAAGGGGCGATGGGCGCCCGGGTGGCGGAGACCTTCCGCGAGCGCGGCCTGGCGACCGACACCTGGGCGGCCACCGCTGAGGAGATGCGGCCCTACCTCGAGCATGTCGGCGAGCAGCCCGGCTACGCCGGGCGCACCAACGTCGCCGGGGTGCGGAAGGGCGCCGGCGGCGGCCGCTCCATCCTCCTCAACGCGCACATTGATACCGTCCCCGAGGGGGACCACGCGCTCTGGTCCCATCCCCCGTTCGGGGCCGACCTGGTGGACGGGCGGGTGTACGGCCGGGGCAGCTGCGACATGAAGGGCGGCCTGGTCACCCACCTGGCCGCGCTCGACGCGCTCGAGGCCTGCGGCATCCGCCTCAAGGGCGACGTGACCGTCGCCGCCACCGTGGGCGAGGAGGACGGTGGACTGGGCGCCCTCTCCACCGTGCTCCGCGGCTACCGCGCCGACGCCGCCCTGGTCACCGAGCCCACCGAGCTGGCGCTGGTCACCGCCTGCGAGGGCTCGCTGGTCTTCCGCCTGACCGTCACCGGCCGCTCCGCCCACGCCGCCACCCGCGATGAGGGGGTGAGCGCGCTGGAGAAGTTCCTGCCGCTGTACCACGACCTGATGCGGCTGGAGCAGGAGCGCAACGCCACGCTGCGCCATCCGCTGTACGATGTGTTCGCCAACAAGGTCCCGGTGAACGTGGGCGTGGTGCGGGCGGGCAACTGGGCCAGCACGGTGCCCGAGATCCTCGAGGCGGAGGTGCGGGTCGGGTTCCTGCCGGGCGAGGAGCTGGAGCCGTTCAAGCGGATGGTGACCGAGCGGCTGCAGGCGGTCGCGGCGCAGGACCCGTGGCTCAAGGCGCACCCGCCGGTGATCACCTTCTTCGGCGGCCAGTTCATCGCCGCGGAGACGCCCGCCCACTCCCCGCTCGCGGGCGCCATCCGCGACGCGCACCGCCGGGTCACCGGGCGCGAGGCGGCGGTGGAAGCGGCGACCTACGGTGCCGACATGCGGCACTTCATCGCCTTCGGGAAGATGCCCTGCGTGATGTACGGGGCGGGGGACATCCGGGTCGCGCACGCGCCGGACGAGTACCTGGAGTTCGCCGAGCTGCTCACCGCCATCCAGGTGGTGGCGCTGTTCCTCGCCGACTGGTGCGGCGTGGCCTGAGTCAGTGCATCCGGCCCAGCAGGTGCGCCAGCCGCTCCAGCGAGGCGATGTTGGCGCAGGGCAGGAAGTCGTCCACGTGGGGCAGGGCCGCCACCAGTCCCTGGGTGAGTGGCTCGAACCCCGCGCGGCTCGCCAGCGGGTCCAGCCACACCAGCCGGTGGGTATTCCGGTTGAGCCGCGCCATCTCCCGCTCCAGCAGGTCGGGATCGCCCCGCTCCCAGCCGTCCGAGACCAGCAGCGCCACCGCCCCGCTCCGCACCGTCCGCCGCACCCAGCGCACGTTCAGCGTGCGCAGGCACTCGCCGATCCGGGTGCCGCCGCTCCAGTCCACCACCGAGTCGGCGACGCGCCGGAGCGCCTCGTCGGCGCTCCGCACCCGGAGCTGCCGGGTGATCCGGGTGAGCCGGGTCCCGAACACGAACACCTCCACCGGGGCACCCGAGCGTGCCAGCGCATGCGCGAACCGGAGCAGGAACCGGCTGTAGCGCTCCATCGAGCCGCTGATGTCACAGATGAGCACGATCGGGCGGGGACGGCGGGTACGCTCCAGCCAGCGCCAGTGCAGCGGCTGGCCGCCGGTGGCCAGCGAGTGGCGCAGCATCTTTCGCATCGCCAGGCGGTCGCCATGCCGCGCCAGCCGGCCGCGCCGCGCGGGCCGCAGCGGGAGCCGCGGACGCAGCGCCTCCAGCATGCGGAGCGCATCGCGCTCCTCCTCCCGCGACAGCTCGCCGAAGTCGGCCAGTCGGAGCTGCTCGGCGCTCGACGCCGCCTGCGGGCCGACCACCAGCAGCGGTTCCCGCCGTTCCTCGCCGAAGCCGGTGTCGCGCCCTAGGTCCAGCCCGCCCGGCCGGCGGCTGCTCTGCACCAGGCGCGGCAGCCGGCCGCTCAGCTCGCTGCCGTAGGCGCGCCGGCGCCAGAACAGCTCGAACGCCTCATCGAAGACCGCCCGGTCCTCCCGCCGCCGGACATAGATGGCCCGGCCGGCGGCCCGCACATCCGCCTTGCGCTGCACTCCGAGCAGCAGCAGGGCCCGGGTGAAGGTCCGGGACTGGTCCGGATCCACCGCGAGCCCCGCGCGCCGGAGCAACCGGCCGAAGACGATGCAGTTGGCGGCGAGGGCCGTGCCCTCGACGGCCGCGGGCGGTGTCAGGGCAGGACCGCCAGGCAGAGCAGCCGGGCCTGGGTATCCGCCAGCTCTACCTCGAACTGTTCCACCGCATGCCGGGTCCGCGCCCCCTCGGAGGTGGGGTAGCCGTAGCGGTTGCGCGGCGGCAGTTTGGTCCAGGCCGCCTGGTAGCGGGGGTACATCGCCGACTGTTGCGACGCGGTGCTGGACACCCCGTCGCCCGGGGTCCACAGTTGCCGCTCTGCCAGCTCCCGGTCCCGGTCCCGCCGCTCGGTGAGGGCCACATTCCCCGCCTGCTGCACGGCCACGTCCATCGTCGCCTGGAGGGCGCGCGCATGCGCGATCAGCTCCTGCTGCCGCGCCACCCGCGCCGCGGAGTCGGCGGGCTGCGCCTCGTTCTCGCTCAGCTGGCGACAGGCCCCCTGGAAGCCGGGGTCGGTCGCCACATCCAGCCCGGCGAGCTGGTCGTGCAGCCCGTACGCCGCGATGGCCGCCGGCAGCTGGCCCAGGCAGTCGTGCGCCCGGGCCTTCACCAGCGGGATGCGGGGATCCATCCGCTCCGGATGGCGCTTGGCCCGATCGTAGGCCGCATTGGCCTGCAGCAGGGCGCTGGCGCAGTCGCGGCGTTCGTACAGGGAGGTTTCCGCCTTGTCGCGCATCTCGACGCTCCAGGAGCGGATCGGCAGCTCATCGCGGGCCAGCCCCTGCGCGGTCAGCGGGGCGGTGGTCACAGCGAGGAGCACCGTCAGGCGCGCCATGTTCCGCATGGAAACCTCCAGAGGATCTGAAAGGGACCCGGCAGGGGAGGGTCAGGAGGCCCGGACTTCGGCCAGGAGCGTACGCGCCCCCTCACCCTTCATGGCGGAGACGTCTTCCTGGTACTTGAGGAGCACGCCAAGGGTCTCGTCCACCTGCCCTGATTCCAGCCGCACCGCGCCGAGGGCCTGCAGGGCGGCGGCCCAGTCCAGGGTCTCCGCGATGCCGGGGAGCTTGGTGAGGTCCGCCTGACGCAGCCGCTGGACAAACCGCACCACCTCGTCCGCCAGAAGTTGCGGTGTCTCGGGTTGCCGCGCCAGCAGGATGGCCAGTTCCCGTTCAGCGCTGGGATAGTCAATCCACTGGTACAGGCAGCGCCGCTTGAGGGCGTCGTGGATTTCCCGGGTGCGGTTGGAGGTGAGGATCACCCGCGGCGGACGGTCCGCCCGCAGCGTGCCGATCTCCGGCACCGTCACGGCGAAGTCGCTCAGCAGTTCCAGCAGGAAGGCCTCGAATTCCTCGTCGGCCCGGTCCACTTCGTCAATCAGCAGCACCGGCGGCTCGCCCTCGCGCGGCTCGATGGCGCGGAGCAGCGGCCGCCGGATCAGGAACTCCTCGCTGAAGATGTCGCGGGTCGCGGCGCCCTTGGCCTCGCCCCGCGCCTCGAGCAACCGGATCTCCAGCATCTGCCGGGGATAGTCCCACTCGTACACCGCGGTGCTCACGTCGATGCCTTCGTAGCACTGGAGCCGGATCAGCTCGGTCCCCAGCAGCCCGGCCAGCACCCGGGCCACCTCGGTCTTGCCGACGCCGGCCTCGCCCTCGAGCAGCAGCGGCCGCCCCAGGGTCAGCGCCAGGAACAGGGCGGTGCACAACTCCCGGTCGGCGATGTAGCCCTGCTGCGCGAGGCGGGCCTGGAGGGAATCAACGGTATGGCTCATGGGTCGCCCGGGGTCTCCAGCTCCTTGGCGTAGTCCGGCAGGCGGAAGCGCATCTCGCGGCCCAGCAGGCCGCCGTGCCCCAGGTCGGCGAGCGCATCGGCGGTGATGGTCTCGCCGGTCAGCAGCCGCGGAAGCACCAGGTCGGCCGCGGTGGCCATGCTGAACATGCCGCACTGCGGGAGCCCGAGCAGGGTGGTGCCGCCGAGGCGCGCCAGCCAGATCATCGAGCCGGGATGCGCCGGCACGCCCCGCCGCTCGAGGCTGCCGCCACATGCCGCGAGTGCCGCGAACATCGGCGCCAGCGGGTCCCCCGCCGACACCCCCCCGACCAGGATCACCCGCACCCCGTCGGCGACGAGCTGTGCCAGGAGTGCCTGGCAACGCTCCGGCGCCACCTCCCCGGCCTGTGCCACCGCGAGGGCACCCCGGAAGGTACCACCGAGGGCGGAGACCTTGGTCCGGGCGGCCTCCTCGAACCGGGCCAGCGCGCCGTCCCCGAGGGGCTCGGCCGCGATCCCCGCGACCGGCAGCGGCAGGTACGGCGCCACCGATACGATCGGGGCGCCGCGGCGTGCCACCGCCTCGCCCGCCGCCACCACCGCCTCGGGCACCAGGTGCGGTGCCACCTTGGCGCTCGCCACCACCCGGCCGGCGCGTACCGCCTGGCCATGGAAGAGGGTGAACACCTCCAGCGGATCCACCCGATTGAGTTCGGCCAGTGCCGCGATGGCGACCCGGAGTACGCCGTCGGTGTCCGCGGTGAGGTCCACCCGACTCTGCTTCGGGGCCCCGACCGTCACCCCGGGCCCCGCCACCGCCGCCGCCAGCCGGAGGGCGGCCTCGTCCTCATGCAGGTCGCCCGCGTCCGGCCACCCGAGCCGGAGCGCGGCAGGGAGCCGGCCGCCGGCCGCCGCCGCATGCAGCCGGCGGGACGCGGCCGCGTCGAGCCGCGTGCCTTTCGCCACGACCTCGTCCGCCAGCCGCACCGGGGCCAGCAGCACCGCACCGGCGAGCGCGTCCGCCGGGCCCGCCGCGAGGGCGTCCGCCGTCCGCCGTTCCGCCCGCATCAGGTGCCGCGGCCGGCACCCGCGACCGGGGCGGCCGGGCGGCGCGCCGCCGGGACGTCGCTCATGGCGTACTCCGCCAGCGCGGTGATGGTCAGGCTCGGGTTCACGCCCGGATTGGCCGGCATGATCGAGCCGTCCACCACGTACAGGCCCGGGTACGCGTGCACCTGGCAGTCGGCGTCGATCACGCCCTCCTCGGCGTCGGCGCCGAAGGGGACACCGCCGAGGATGTGTGCCGTCATCGGGATGTCGAGCAGCGCCTCGTTGACCGAGCCCATCGCGATGCCGTTGCTCCGGCCGGCGAACGCGCGCGCCACCTGGTGTCCCACTGCGATCCGGGTCGGGATGGCGGACTCCCGGTCGGCCTCGGAGACCAGGTCCTCCCGGAAGGCGGTGAAGAGGCCGCGGCCCGGCCGCAGCCGGATGCGATGGTCCTCCCACTGCATGGCGAGCAGGATGGTGGTGCGCTCCGCCCAGCCGGGCAGCAGGTGCGTCCGGGCGAAGTCGCCGGGCCGCCGCAGCACATCCCACGCCGAGCGGGCCAGCCGGCTGGCGAGCCCGCCGCCGGAGAGCATCGGCCCGCCCAGCAGCCGCATGGCCGAGCTCCCCGCCGGATAGCGCACCGGCTCGATGGTCGTGCTGTCGTCGGCCTGGAAGATCGAGGTGATCGCAATGCCCTGGGAGTAGTCGGTGTGGGCGCTGCGCGCCACGCTCCCCAGCAGGGCCTCGTTGTTGGTGCGGACCATCGTGCCGAGCCGGGGCGAGATTCCCGGCAGCGAGCGGGTGCGATCGCGGCAGCGGAACAGGAGCCTCAGGGTGCCGAGGGTGCCCGCCGCCACGATCACGTTGCGGGCGCGGAAGGGCGTCCCCTCGCCGCGGAGCCAGCCGCCGCTGGGGCGGTGCGCCACTTCATAGCGTGCGCCGTCCGCCTGGTGCCCCGCGAGCGGGCGGATGTCCCGCACGGTGGTGTCGGGGAACACCTCCGCTCCGAGCCGCTCGGCGAAGTACAGGTAGTTCTTGGGCAGGGTGTTCTTGCTGTTGTGCCGGCAGCCCACCATGCAGCCGCCGCAATGGATGCAGCCGGTGCGTGCCGGTCCCTCGCCGCCGAAATACGGGTCCGGGACCTCGACCCCGGGCTCGCCGAAGAACGTGCCCGTGGGGACGGGGCGGAAGCTCGCGCCGCGCCCCATCTCGGTGGCGATCTGGCGCAGCAGGTCGTCCGCGGCCCAGAGCCTCGGGTTCTCGGTGACTCCGAGCATCCGGCGCGCGGTGGCGTAGTGCGGTGCGAGCACGCGGCCCCATTCCACCGGCGTGCGCCACGCCGGCGAATCGAACGCCGCCTGGCCCGGCTCCATCAGCACGTTGGCGTAGCCCAGGCTGCCGCCACCGACCCCGGCCCCGTGCAGCACGATCACATGCCGGAACGGGCTGATCTGCAGGATGCCATGGCAGCCGATCGCCGGGGCCCAGAGGTAGCGGGGCAGGTGCCACGTGCTCGGCGCGAAGTCCGCGTCCCGGAACCGCCGCCCGCGCTCCAGCACCGCGACGCGGTAACCGCGCTCCGCCAGCCGCAACGCGGAGACGCTGCCGCCGAAGCCGGAGCCGATGATCAGGTAGTCGTAGGTCTGGGTCACGCCGGATCGTACGGGGCCGCCAGAGCGGCCGCAAGCGGCCTTGACGGGGACATTGGACAGCGACTTGGCCGCGCTCCCGGGCCGTGGTAGCTTCGGCCCACTCACCCCATGACCCGACCTTCATGAAGCTCGTCCAGCAACTCGCGCGGCGCCGCCTCATCGTGGTGACCGGCAAGGGTGGCGTCGGAAAGTCGACCCTGACGGCCGCGATTGGCCGCCTCCTCGCCGAGGCCGGTCGCAAGACGCTGCTGCTCGAGGTGGACCCGCGCGAGAGTCTGCACCAGCTCCTCGGTACCGAGCCCTCCGCCGGCGCGATCATCAAGGTCACGCCGAAGCTGGGCCTGCAGAACGTCCAGCCGCGCGCCGTCCTCGAGAACCTGGTGCGCGAGAAAGTCCCGATCCCCCCGCTCGCCAGCCGCATCGTGAAGAGCAGCATCTTCGAGCAATCGGTCGCCGGGGCCCCGGGGCTCAAGGAGATGGCGGTGCTCGGCTATGCGCTGCGCACCGTGCTGGGCGAGTACCGGCACTCCGCCGACGTCGTGGTGCTCGATGCCCCGGCGACGGGGCACGGCGTCTCGATGCTGGTGGCCCCGCTGCACCTGGCGGACGCCGTTGGCGGCGGCCAGCTCGGGGACATGGCGCGGCAGCTGGCGCGATTCATCGCCGACCCGAAGGAGTGCGGCGTGATGCTCGCGACCCTGGCGGAGGAGATGCCGGTCCAGGAGACGCTCGAGCTCATCGCCATGCTGCGCGAACGCATGAAGCGTCCCCCCGAGGCAGTGGTGGTGAACGGCCTCTACCCCGCCTTCCCCGGGGGCCGCGCCCCCGACCTGCCGGCGGTGCGGCTGTGGCGCGACCGGCGCGCGGTCAACGAGCGGGAACTGGCCCGGGTCCGGGAGGCGTGGACCGGCCCGACCGTGGAACTGCCACTGCTGCCGCTCACCCGTGGCACGGCGCTGCTGGACCGGCTGGTGGCGCTGCTCGGGGAGCCGATCCCATGAGCCCGCTCGGCGTGATGGACCAGCGACTCCTCGTCGTCGTCGGCGCCGGCGGGGTGGGCAAGACCACCCTCGCCGCGGCGCTCGGGCTGGTCTCCGCCTCCGAGGGCGCGCGGACCCTGGTGATGACCTTCGATCCGTCGTTGCGGCTCAAGGACGCGCTCGGTGTCGGCGAGGAAGCGAAGGATCACCCGATCCCGGTCCCCGGGGCGAAGGGCGGCCTGGAGGTGGCGCTGCTCGACGCCCGGGCCACATTTGATCGCCTGATCCGCCGCTATGCCCCCAACGCCGCCGCCGCCGACCGGATCTTCAAGAACCGGTTCTACCGGGACCTCGCCGGCAACCTGGCCGGCATCCTCGAGTACATGGCCTCGGAACGGCTGTTCGAGGTGCAGGCGGAGGGGAAGTACGATCGCGTCATCCTCGACACGCCCCCGACCCGCCAGGCGCTCGACTTCCTCGAGGCGCCGGATCGCATCGTGGGCTTCCTCGACAGCGGGGCGGTGAAGCTGGCGCTGGCGCCCTGGTGGGAGGAGGGCGGGGGGCTCGCCCGCCTGCCGCTCCGCCTCGCCGCCAAGGGGGCGGAAGAGGTGGCCGACCGGCTCTTCGGCGTCCGCCTGCTGCGCGACACGGTGGAATTCTTCCGCGCCTTCGCCCCGCTGTATGATGGGTTCCGCGACCGGGCCACCGAGGTGCGCAAGCTGCTCCGGGCGAAGGACACCCTCTTCGTGCTGGTGAGCGGGCCGGGCGAGGACCGCATCCCCGACACGATGTTCTTCGCCCGGAAGCTCAAGGAGGCGGGCCACCGGGTCGGCCCGCTCGTGGTCAACCAGGTGCATCCTCAGGTGCCCGCCGACGTTGCCGCCCCCGACCGCTTCGCCGACGGGGTGGAGCTCTTCCGCTTCCTCGGCGCGCGCGATGCGCGCGGCCTCGAGCGCCTCGCGGCGCTGCTCCCCAAGGGGGAGCCGCCCCTCGCCATTCCCCTCCAGGCGGCCCCCCCCGCCGACCTGCCCGAGCTGCTCGGGCTCGGCCGCCTCCTCACCGACCAGCTGCGCTGACCCCGCCGGGCCGCCGGCGTGCCCAACCCCCGGTCCCGCCGGGGGTTACCGCAGTGCGGCAATCGGGCCTTGCCTTTTTGCCGCACTGCGGTATATTGCACCCGTCCCGAATGGAGGTGGCCATGGTCCGGCTCATCAAGCGGTACGGCGGCGGCAGTCGCAAGCTCTACGACACCGAGGAGAGCCGGTACGTCTCGCTGGACGAGATCGCCCAGTGGATCCGGGACGGCCAGGAACTCCAGGTGGTGGACAGCGGCACCCAAGAGGATGTCACCGCGCAGACCCTGGCCCAGATCATCTATGAAGACCACAAGCGCGGCGTGTCGTTCCTGCCCAGCGAGTTCCTGCACGACGTGATCCGGCGTGGTGGCCGGGCGATCGCCGAGGGCGTGGAACAGGTGCAGAGCGGGGTGGATCGGCTGATGCGCGCGTCGGTGGACCGGATCACCCCGGTCTCCGGCATGCAGGAGGAGCTGGACCTGCTCCGCGACCGCCTGGCCGAGCTCGAGGCCTCGCTGACGGAGCTGGAGGAGGACCGGCCGCGCTCGCGGCCGAAGGCGCGGCGCAGCCGCGCGGCCAAGACCCGGTAACCCGGACGCAACTCACCCATAGCACGACCCGGCTGAGCCGGGACACCCGGAGGGAACCATGGCGAAGAAGATGACCAGGAAGGCCCAGGCAGTCCCCATGCTGAAGGAGTCGGCGCACGAGATCTGGCTCGCGGGCCTGGGCGCCTTCGCGCTGGCGGGCGAGGAGGGCGGCAAGCTCTTCAAGCAGCTGGTGAAGAAGGGCGAGGGGATGGAGAAGATGAACAAGGCGCGCATCGGCAAGCTGGTGGCCCGGGCCGAGGACGTCCGGGGCGACGCCCGGACTGCCGTGGCGAAGCTCACCACTCCGATCGAGACCGGCATGACCAACGCCATGCACCGGCTCGGCGTGCCGACCCGCAAGGAGATCGCGACCCTGACCAAGCGGGTCGAGGAGCTCACCAAGGTCGTGGCCAAGAACAAGGGCAAGCCCGCCCGCCGGAAGGCCCACCGCGCCAAGGCTGAGACCGTCAGCGCCTGAGTGAGGCTTCCATGCCCACCGGAAGGCGGGGGCGGCGTGGCCGCCGGCTGGGGCTCGCCCTGGCCGGCGGCGGACCGGCGGGTGCCGTCTATGAAGTCGGCGCCCTCCGGGCCCTGGAGGAAGCGGTCGAGGGCCTCGACCTCACCGAGTGCGCCGTTTACGTCGGCGTGAGCGCGGGCGCCTTTCTGGCGTCCGCGCTCGCGAATGGGCAGGGTACCATCCCGCTGGTCCGGGCCCTCGTGGCCGATGCGCCGGGCGAACCACCGTTCGACCCGGCGTCGTTCTTCCTCCCCGCCTACCGGGAGTGGGCCCGCCGGGGGCTGCAGCTGCCCCGGCTCCTGGCCGATGCCCTGTGGCAGTTCAGCCGCAGTCCCGAGGACCAGACCCTCGTCGAGTCGCTGACCCGGCTCTCCCGGGCCCTGCCGCTCGGGCTGTTCGATAACGAGCCGATCCGCCGCTTCCTCGAGGAGATCTTCCGCCGGCCCGGTCGCACCGACGACTTCCGCAAGCTGCGCCAGCGGCTCTTCGTGGTCGCGGCGGACCTCGAGGCCGGGGTGCCGATCGTCTTCGGTGCGCCGGGCTGGGACCGAGTCCCGATCAGCCGGGCGGTGCAGGCCAGCACCGCGGTGCCCGGCCTGTATCCGCCGGTCGAGATCGAGGGCCGGCTCTGCGTGGATGGCGTGCTGCTCAAGACGGTGCATGCGTCCGTGGCGCTGGAGCATGGCGCCGACCTGCTCTTCTGCATCAACCCGGTGGTCCCGGTGGACGTGGCCCGGGGCGAGGTGACCGGGGCGCTGCGCCCCGGGGCGCTGCTCCGCCGGGGCATGCCCGCGATCCTCTCCCAGACCTTCCGCACCCTGATCCATTCCCGGATGGTCGTGGGGATGGCGCGCTACCGGGACCATTTCCCCGGGGCGGACGTGGTGCTGCTCGAGCCGGAACGGAGCGAGTACCGGCTCTTCTTCAGCAACATGTTCAGCTTCAAGTCGCGGCGGGAAGTCTGCGAGATCGCCTACCGCGCCACGCGGCAGGACCTGTGGCGGCGCCGCCGGACGCTCGCGCCGGTGCTGGCGCGGCATGGTTACCGGCTCCGCACCGAGATCCTGGAGGATCCGGCGCGTGAGGTGTGGGAGGGGGTCGGGCTGGCCGGGGGGCGTCGCCGCGCGCCGGTGACCGAGCGGCTGGATGGCGTGCTGGCGCGGCTGGAGGAGGCGGCCCCGCGCCGCCCGGCGCGCCGGCGCCGGCCGGCGGCCCGCTAGAGCGCCTGCAGGGCGGCGAACTCCTCCTCGAAGGCCGCCGCGAGCTCCTGGGCGTCCGGCACCAGCCGCGCGTCCGCGATGACGCCGACCTGGACCTTTCCCGCGAAGCTCAGCACCGAGATGCCGACGCCGATGTCGGCCCGCTGCGGCACCCAGAACATCATGTTGCGCACCCGCCGGCCCGCCAGCGTCACCACCCGCTGCGGGCCGGGAACATTGGTGACCACCGCCGTGCACTTGTTGGCCAGGAAATCGATCAGCCAGCGGCTCATCCCCTGGGGCAGGACAGTGAGCATGGCGTGCTGGATGCCGTAGACCACGATCGGCGCGACCGAGCGCTTGAGCTCGTCCATCCGGGCCTTCACCAGCCGCACCCGCTCCGCCACATCGGGAATGCCCGCCGGCAGGGTCAGCGGCACGGCGGCGAAGCGGTTCTCCAGCACCAGCGGCGCGTCGGGGCGGCGGACATTGACCGGCATCGAGACGCGGAGCCGCGCGATCCGCTCGCCGTGGCGCTCCAGGTAGCGGCTGAGCGCGCCGGACACCGCGCCCATCAGCACGTCGTTCACCGTGGCGCCGAGCCGGTCCTTCGCCGCCTTCACCACGCCGATATCGAGCGGCGCCGTCCAGGCGACCTGCTTGCGGCCCGAGACCGGCGGCCCGTGCAGCGCATGGCGGTCCGGCCGCCACAGCAGCCGTTCGATCAGGATGCCCGGCGCGGCGAGCGGGATCATCGCGGCCCGCAGCCAGCCCCGCCCCGGCGCGCCCGCGGAGGGACGAATGCCGCCCCGCGCCGGGGCCGACTCGTGCTCCGCGGTCATCTCCTCCATGAAGGCGAACATCACCGCCACCAGCGCCATCCCGTCGGCGATGCTGTGATGAATCCGGACCACGAGAGCGCTGCCGTCGCCCTCGTAGTGCTCCACCAGCTGGAACTGCCACCGGGGCCGGTCCTCCGGCAGCGGCCGCGCTGCCTCCTCGCCGACGTAGCGCTGCAATCCGGCGAGGGTCCCGAGGCCCGGTGCATCGGCGGCGACGATGTGCCGGGCGACGTCGAAGGCCGGGTCCTCCTCCCAGTGCGGGGTCCCCCCCTCCCAGACGATCCGCTGACGGAAGCGGGCGTAGCGCCGTCCACCGTCCGCCTCCAGGACCCGGACCCTGAAGGTGTCGCGCAGGGTGGCGAGGTCGAGCCGGTCCATGATGACCACCGCATTGATCACCATGAGGTTCGTGGCCGAGTCCTGCAGCCAGATGGCGTCGTAGCCCTTCACCCGTGCCCGCATCTCAGCCCTTCCGGAGCGCGAGGAAGAAGGCGATGACGAAGAGCGCCGTCCAGACCGGCCACGGGGCACCGAAGCCCATCGAGATGGCGGCGGCGACGAGGCAGCTGCCGGCGATCAGGGTGCCGCGCAGGCCCTTGAGCGGGTTCTCGGCGGGCTGCCGCGCCACCTTCTCCAGCACCCGGAGCCCGTCGGTGACCAGGAGCGGCATCTTGGCCATGGCGTCCACGAGGTCGGGCGCGCCGCGCATGCCCTCCGCCAGCAGCCGGAGCGGGCTGAACTGGTGGATGAACAGCGTGCGGATGTGTTTCTTCGACACCTCGGCCACGTCGAACCCCGGCAGCAGCACGTGGCCCACGCCCTCGAACGTCACCAGCGCCTTCACCATGAGCACCATCTCCACCGGGAAGTACATCCCGTACTGCGCCCCGCGCGAGACCGAGTCGAGGATCAGCTGCCCCAGCGAGTACTCCTCGAAGCTCGAGGCGCGCTTCCACCGGTTGGCGATCTCCGCCGCCTCGCGCCGGAAGCCGTTGGGGTTGGCCCCGGGGCCCGGCGTCGCGATGGCCGCGAGGTAGCGGGCCGAGTTCTCGGCGTCGCCCATGACCAGCGCGAAGTAGTAGTAGAGCAGGGTGCGCCGCAGCTCCTCGTCCAGCCGGCCCACCATGCCCAGGTCGATGAATCCGATCCTCGGCCCGGGCAGGATGATGAGGTTGCCGGGGTGCAGGTCGGCGTGGAAGAAGCCGTCGCGGTAGAGCATCCGGATGATGGACTGGGCGCCCAGTTCGGTCAGGTGGCGGCGCTGTTCCTCCGGCAGCTCCTGGGCCTTGGGGCTGTCCGGGTTCATCCCGTCGAAGAACTCCATGGTGAGCACGCTGCGCCCCGACTGGCCCCGGTAGATCGCGGGGAAGACGACGTCCGGCAGGTCGGTGAAGTTGGCGGAGAAGCTCTCGGCGTTGTCCGCCTCCCGGCGCAGGTCCACCTCGCGCAGGGTGTAGTCGCAGAACTCGTTGACCAGCTGGCGCGGCTGGAACCGCGGGATGACCAGCTCCAGGATGCTGCCGAGGGTGCGCAGCAGGCGGGCATCGCGCTCGAGGGTCTCGCGAATGCCCGGCTTGACCACCTTCACGATGACGGGGTCGCCCTCGAGCGTGGTGGCCCGGTGGGTCTGGCCGATGGAGGCGGAGCCGAGCGGCACCGGGTCGATATCGAGGAAGATCTCGTCGATCGGGCGCCGCAGGTCCTGCTCGATGAGCTGCACGATCCGCGGCAGCGGCACGACCGGCAGCCGGTTGAGCAGCCGCTTGAGCTCGGTGGTGATGTTCTTGGGGAGCAGGTCTTCCCGCAGGCTCAGGATCTGGCCCAGCTTGATGTAGGTGGGCCCCAGGCGCTCCAGCCGGCGGCGCAGCTGCACCGCGAACGGCTCCTGCCGCAGGTCGCGCGCGACGAACGGCGCGGTGACGGCCGCGACCACCCGGAGCAGCAGGAACCGCGGGCCCCGGCCGGTGCCTTCCGCCCGCTGGTGGCGGACCCACGCCGCCAGCCCGCCGAACATCAGGCCCAGGAAGTGCCGCCAGGTGATCAGCAGCCGGCGGAGGAGCCCCGCCGGGCGCCGCTCCGCCATGACCTCGAAGCCGCGGGCGCGGAGGGCCTCCGCCTGCCCGGCGGCCTGCTCAGCGATTGCGCCCATACTCCTCGTGCGAGCTCACCCACTCCAGCGACGAGATGGCCGCCGCGAGCGAGATCTCGCCCGCCAGCACCACGCCCGCCACGATCTCCGCGAACTTGTTGACCTTGCCCTTGCCGAGGCAGCCGAGGATGCCCAGGCACTCCTTCTGGGTGGGGAGGCCGGTGCCGCCGCCATGGGTGGCCACGATGAGCGAGGGAATGGTGATCGAGAGGTAGAGGTCCTTCTCCGGGGTGAGCTCCACGTACACGATCCCGGCCGAGCCCTCCGCCACGTTGGCCACGTCCTGGCCGGTGGCGATGAACATGGCGGTGATCGCATTGGGGGAGTGCAGGCCGTTGTTGTTGGCGCCGGAGAGGATGGCGCCGACGTTGGCCACGCCCCAGTGGTAGCAGAGGCTCTCCGGCTCCACCCGCATCACGTCCAGCAGCGCGCTCCGCTTGATGACGCACTCCGCGGTGACCCGCTTGCCCCGGGTGCGCATCAGGTTCACCTGGCTGGCCTTCTTGTCGGTGGCCAGGTTGCTCTCCAGGTAGAACCGCCGGATGCCCTGGTAGTGGTCCAGGATCCAGCTGCAGGCCGCGAAGGTGGCGCGGCCCACCATGTTCTGCCCGGCGGCATCGCCGGTGGAGAAGTTGAACCGCAGGTAGGCGAACTTGCTGGCGAGGTAGGTGTCGATGTACTGCAGCTTGCCCACCCGGGTGGTGGACTCGGCCTCGCGGCGCACGTCGTCCATGTGGGCGTCCACCCAGTCGCGGAAGGCCCGCGCCTCGCGCGCCGTGTCGAACACGAAGACCGGGGCCCGCTGCATGTGGTCGGCCTGGATGGTGCAGGTCACGCCGCCGGAGAGGTTGAGCACCTTCATGCCCCGGTTGTAGCTGGCCACCAGGGTGCCCTCGCTGGTGGCCATCGGGATGATGAACTCGCCCTGGGCGTGCTCCCCGTTCACCTGCAGCGGCCCCGCGAACCCCAGCGGGATCTGCGCCACGCCGGTGAAGTTCTCGATGTTGCCCTTGGTGGCCTGCGGGTCGAACGAATACTTGTCGAGGTGCTGCAGCTTGACCCCGCTCACCTGCTCCACGAACCGCTGCCGCTCGGCGATGATCGCCGGGGAGTAGTTGTCCTCCTTGGAGTAGGGCACCGAGGTGGGCCGGGCCTGCGGTTCCGCCACGTGGTCCTTGACCTTCACCGCGAGGCTGCCGACGCCCTGCACCTCAATGCCGATCTCGATCTCGCAGGTTCCGTTGGGGAGCTGCGCGCCCTTGGCCCGGAGGTGCGCCACCTGCCGCAGCGGGAAGGCCTCGGGGGCCTGCGGGGTCACCGACGCCGCCGGCCGCCAGGTGCCGTCGCCGAGGTCCACCTCGAGGGCGGAGGCGGGAAACTCCCGCTGGTCAATCCGGACCCGCACGATGCGGGTGAGCGTCACGTCGCTCAACCGATTCTTGAGGCTGAAGCGGAACCCGCCGGGTTCGTTGGTGAGGGAGCCGAAGGTGTAGAGCTGCCGGAGCAGGAGCTGGGGGATCTTCATGGCCGGGTCCGGGGGAAGGTGGGTGCGAGCCACAAATGTGGCACGCCCTGTCCCCGGCCGATAGAGTCACCCGTCGCCGGGGTACTGCCCCGTCTCGAGGCCGCGGATCCAGGCCGCGACCTCGGCGGGGCGCTCCATCGGGATCGCGTGGCCCACCCCGTGCCACGCGACCAGCCGGGCGCGGGGCAGCCGCCGCGCCATGGCCCGCGACCAGCGGGGACTCAGGATCCGGTCCTCGCTGCCGGTGAGGATGAGGGCCGGGACCCGGATCTCGTCCAGGCGCTCGAGCAGGTTGGGCCGGCCGCCCACCGCCTGCAGCGCGGCCACCAGGGCGTCGCGCCCCATCGCCTCGATGGCGTGCTCCCAGCGCCTGACCTCGTCCGGGTGCGCCTTGCGGAAGCCGGCGCTGAAGGTCGAGCGCGCCGCTTCCCGGCCCAGCAGGCGCGGCTTGCCGGCCCGGCGCAGCACCGCGGCGAGGGCCCGGATCTCGACGGTGCGGACCCACTCCTCGTCGGCCGCACTGGTGCCCATGAGAACGAGGCCGGTGAGGCGCTCCGGGACTCGCAGGGCAAAGTCCACCGCCGCCATCCCGCCCATGCTGAAGCCCGCCAGCAGCACGCGGGGCACCCCCAGCGCATCGAGGATGCCGCGCAGGTCGTCGGCCAGGTCCGCGATGCGCCACGGTCCCTCGGGTACGGCGCTCCGGCCGTGGCCCCGCAGGTCGGGCACCAGCACCCGGTGGTCGCGGGCCAGGTCGCGCGCCAGCGCGGCGAACATGCCGGCCTCGCACCACATGCCGTGCGCCAGCATGACCACCGGCCCCGAGCCGTGGTCGTCCACCACGAGCTCGAGGCCGTTGACGGTGAGGAGATGCTCGGTGACGGCGGCGGTCACGTGCCTGGCGAGGGCTCCGAGCCGGGGGTGGGGGGCGCCGCCGGGGGGGCTTCCGCTGCCGGCGGGGCCGGCGGCGGCGGGGCGGCGGCCTCCGTCTCGGGCGGCGGGCCCGCCTCGGCGATGCTGGCGGCGAAGCGCGACCAGAACTGCTCCGTCAGCTTGCGGGCGGTGCCCTCCATGAGCCGGGCCCCGACACTGGCCACGGTGCCGTTGATCTCGCTCTCCGCCTTCCAGTTCATCCGGGTGCGCAGCGCGTCAATGGTCTCCAGCGAGAGCTGGGCGCCCACCTCCACCGCGGACCCGGGGGCCTTGCCCCGCACCTTCATGCCGAAGTAGTTGGGCGGGTTCACGTCGAACAGCTCCACATCCAGCCCGAAGCGGAGCTTGATGGACCCGACCCCGAAGCCGCAGATCACCTTGAAGTGGTGCGGGTCGAGCACCTCCACCGATTCCACCCCCGGCCCATGCTTGGCGACGAAGTGCGGATCCATGAGCCGGGGCCACACGTGCGCCAGGGGCGCGGCCACCTCGGGTGATCCGGTGAAGCTCAGTTTCATCAGTAGGAATCCTCAAGCATGCGAAGGTCTTCGGGCGTGTCCACGTCCGGGTTGGCTCCCGGCAGGTCCAGCTGCCGCACCCGCGCCGGGTCGGCGGCCAGCAGGGTGCCGAGTCCCTGGTCGCCGGTGAGCCGGTCGGCCTCGTCCCAGCGCCCCCGGTCGAGCAGCACCGGGTGGCCCGGCTCGTCCGGCTGCGCGAGATACCGGGGCCGGAGCGTCCCCGGCGCCTCCCGCCACGCGCCCACCAGGGCGGCCAGCACCGGCAGCCGAAGCAGCGGCTGGTCGGCGAGGATGATCACCGCCGCGCCCGCCGGCGGCTGGCGCGGAGCCGCCGCGAGTGCCGCGAGCCCGGCCTTGAGCGACGAGGCGAGGCCGGAATCGGCGGCCGGGTTCTCGACGATCTCCAGCCCCGCGGTGTCGAGCGGCCAGGCCAGCGCGGTGGCACCCGGCCGCACCACCGCCACGCCACCGGCCAGGAGTCCGCCGTGTATCGCCTGCGCGACCACCGCGGCGGTGTGGCCCACCACCGTGGAGCCGCGGAACGGAGCCAGCAGCTTGTCACCGCCGAAGCGGCGACCCGCCCCCGCCGCGAGGACCAGGGCATAGGCCGCGGCGGCGGGAGCGGCGGTCACGGGTGCCTAGGCACCCGCGCGCTCGTAGGCGGTCTCGACCGCCCGCACGATCGCCACCTGCGCGATGTGCCGCCGGTACGCCACCGGGGCGTGCACGTCGCCGGCGATGTCGAGCCCGGCCACCGCCTCCGCCGCCGCGGCGGCGAGGATGGCCGCATCGCACTTGGTGTTGTTGACCTTCTCCAGCGCCGGCGCGAGGAAGGCGGTCTCGCCCAGGCCGGTGATCGCCACGCTGATGGCGGAGATCGTCGCGCGCTTCCGGGCCACCACCGCGCACACACCCACCAGGGCGTAGCCCGAGGCGGCCGAGTCGAAGCTGACGTATGCCGCCGCGTTGCGGCCCATGCCGGGGAGGAGCACGTCGGTGAACAGCTCGTCCTCGGTCATGGCGGTGGTGAACGCCCCTTCGAAGAACTCCCGGGCCTTCACCGTGCGCCGCCCGCCTTTCTTGGAGCGGAGCTGGAACTCGGCGTCCAGCGCCACCATGAGCGCCGGCATGTCGCTGGCCGGGTCGGCGTGGGCCAGCGAGCCCCCGAGGGTGCCGCGGTTGCGGACCTGGAGGTCGGCGATGTCCGCCGCGACCTCCGCCACCACCGGGCAGCGCTCCCGGAGGACCGGGCTCGCCGCCAGCTCGGCGTAGGTGGTGGTGGCGCCGATGCGCACGCCCTTCTTGTACTCCTGGACCCCGCGCAACTCCTCGAGGCGGGAGATGTCGATCAACCTGGGGGTCTGCACCAGGCGGAAGCGCATCATCGGCAGCAGGCTGTGCCCGCCGGCGATCACCTTGGAGCCGTCGCCGGCGGCGATGAGGTTGAGCGCCTCGCGGACCGTGCCGGCGCGCACGTAATCGAAGCTCGTCGGGATCATGCCTGCGCTCCCTTCGCCTGCTGGATGGCGGCCCAGACGCGGGCCGGGGTGAGCGGCTTGTCGATGTGGGTGATGCCGAACGGCGCGAGCGCGTCACACACCGCATTCACCAGGCAGGCGGCGGAGGCGATGGTGCCGGCCTCGCCGCAGCCCTTCACGCCGAGCGGGTTCACTGGCGACGGGGTGATGGTGTGGGCCACCTCGATATGCGGCATCTGGCGGGCCTTGGGCACGGCGTAATCCATCATCGTGCCGGTGAGCAGCTGGCCCTCATCGTCGTACACCGCGATCTCCTGCAGGCCCTCGCCGATGCCCTGGATCACGCCGCCGTGGATCTGCCCGTCGACGATCATCGGGTTGATCGGCGGGCCGCAGTCGTCCACCGCGATGTAGCGCAGGATCTTCACCTCGCCCGTCGCGACGTCCACGTCCACGGTGCAGATGTGGGTGCCGAAGGGATAGACGAAGTTGGTCGGGTCGAAGAAGGCCGTCGCCTCGAGCCCCGGCTCCAGGCCGGGCGGCATGTTCCACGCGACGTTGGCCATCAGCGCCAGCTCGGCCATGCCCTTGGCCTTGTCGGGCGAGCCCTTCACCCGGAAGGCGTCGTCCTTCCATTCCAGGTCCGCCTCGCTGCACTCGAGCAGGTGGGCAGCGAGCTTCTTCGCCTTCTCCTTCACCTTGAGCGCGGCGTTCTTCACCGCCGAGCCGCAGACCGCGGTGGTGCGGCTGCCGTAGGTGCCCCAGCCCTGCGGCGTGTTGTCGGTGTCGCCGTGGATGATCTCCACGCTGTCCACCGGGTAGCCGAACTCCTCGGCCACGATCTGGGCGAACGTGGTCTCCTCGCCCTGCCCGTGGGGCGAGGCGCCGATGTACACCTTCACCACGCCGGTCGGGTACACCCGGACGATGGCCGAGTCGTACAACCCGCCGCCGAAGCCGACCGCGCCCGCCACCTGGCTGGGACCCAGGCCGCAGATCTCGATGTAGCTCACCAGCCCCACGCCGAGATACCGGCCGGCCTTGCGCGCCTTGGCCTGCTCGGCGCGGAAGGCCTTGAGGTCGAGGATGCCGAGCGCCTTGTCCAGCGCTGCCTCGTAGTTGCCCGAGTCGTAGGTGAGCCCGGTGGCGACGGTGTAGGGGAACTCGTCCTTCCGGATGAAGTTCTTGCGCCGCACCTCGATCGGGTCGAGCCCCGCCTGCCGGGCGAAGATGTCCACCAGCCGCTCGATCAGGTAGGCCGCCTCGGGGCGCCCCGCGCCGCGGTACGCATCCACCGGGGTGCCATTGGTGTACACGCCGTGGATGGTGCCGTGGATGTTGGGGATCTTGTAGCTGCCGGAGTACACCAGCCCGTGCAGGATCGTCGGGATGCCCGGCGCCGCCGTGGAGGCGTAGGCCCCGAGGCCGGCATAGACCTTGGTGCGGAGCCCGGTGATGCGGCCATCCTTCGTGCCGCACATCTCGACGTACTCGATGTGGTCCCGGCCGTGGATGGTGACCTTGTAGTTCTCCGAGCGGTCCTCGGTCCACTTGACCGGCACGCCCAGGTCCATCGAGGCGAAGCTCACCAGCGCCTCGTCCGGATAGGCGGGGATCTTGGAGCCAAAGCCGCCGCCCACTTCGGGAGCGATCACCCGGATCTTGTGCTCCGGCAGCTGCAGCATCACCGAGCAGAGGAAGCGGTGGATGTGCGGGTTCTGGCTGGTGGCCCACAGGGTGAGCTGGCCGGAGCCCTTGTTGAACTGCGCCACCGCGGCACGCGGCTCCATGGCGGTGGGCAGCAGCCGCTGCTGCACGATCCGCTGGCTGACCTTCACTTCGGCGGTATTGAACGCCGCGTCGGCGTCGCCGCCGTTCACCACCCAGGTGAAGGCGATGTTGTTGGGCACGTCGGCATGCAGCTGGGCGGCGCCGGGCTTGGCGGCCTTCTCCGGGTCCGCGGTGGCACCGAGCGGCTCGAAGTCGAGGTCCACCAGGTCGGCGGCGTCGCGGGCCTGGGCGCGGGTCTCCGCCACGATCATGACCACCGCATCGCCGACGTAGCGCACCCGGTCATGGGCGAGCAGCGGGTGGGCGGGGATCTTGAGGTCGCAGTTGGGGACGTTCCAGGCGCAGGGCACCGGGGCCACCCGGTCCTTCACGTCCTTGCCGGTGTAGACCGCCACCACGCCGGGGGCGGCGCGGGCGGCGCTCACGTCCACCTTGGTGACCTTGGCGTGGGCGTAGGGACTGCGGACGAAGACGGCGTAGGTCAGGCCGGGGAGCTTGACGTCGTCCACGTAGGTGGCCTGGCCGGTGATGAGGCGGGGATCCTCGCGCCGCTTGATCCCGGAGCCGAAGAGCGTGGGCATCGGGGCCTCCTCAGGCGGCGGCGCCGGTCTTGCCGGCGCGCAGGGTGACGGCCGCGGCCTTGATGGCCGCGACGATGTTCTGGTAGCCGGTGCAGCGGCAGAGGTTCCCCTCGATCGCGTGCCGGATCTCCTCGTCGGTCGGGTCCGGGTTGCGGGCGAGGAAGTCCATCGCCGTCATGATCATCCCCGGCGTGCAGAAGCCGCACTGCAGCCCGTGCTTCTCCCAGAAGGCCTGCTGCAGCGGGTGCAGCGTGTCGCCCTTGGCGATGCCCTCGATGGTGGTGACCTGGCTGCCCTCCGCCTGCACCGCGAGAATGGTGCAGCTCTTGACCGCCTGCCCGTCCACGAGCACGGTGCAGGCGCCGCACTGGCTGGTGTCGCAGCCGACGTGGGTGCCGGTGAGGTTGAGGGTGTCCCGCAGCACGTGGACCAGCAGGGCCCGGGGCTCCGCCAGCACGGTGTGGGACTTCCCATTAATGGTAAGGGTCACGGGACGTTGCATGTTCGGCGGCCTCTCTCGGGGATGAGTGCTCGGCTGCACACCGGGACCCGGCAGGGAGGGGGCCGGGCTCGGTCCGATGGATGGATCGACGGGGTAGGGTACCGATGGCTTCCGGGGGGGTCAAGTTTCCCGCGACATTTGTCCCACCCCGGCCGCGCCGCCCCTCTTGACCCGGCCCGGACCTGCCGATAATCTTGTCGTCCCTATGCGCCACACGACCAACGCCAACCGCAATCGAAACTCGAACCGCATCCCTCGGGAGACGGGTCGGGCCTAGGCGATGGTGTGATCGCGCCGGTGCACTGACGACCCGTCGAGCCCTCGACGGGTTTTTCGTTGGGGGCCACGGCGTGGGACCGGGACCATTGGGGTGTAGCTCAACTGGCAGAGCGCCCGGCTGTTAACCGGGAGGTTGCAGGTTCGACCCCTGCCGCCCCAGTCACTCCGCGAGGGGCCACGGCATGCCGTGGCCCCTCGTGGCGTCAGGCCAGGAGGGTGTAGGCGCCGAGGGTCAGGAACTCCTCCGGCACCGGCTCCTCCGCCAGGCGGTCCAGCAGCGCCGCCGCCTCGCGGAGCCGTCCCTCGCCGCCGGCCCGCCGCACCAGCCCGGCCAGCTCCTCGGCCCGGATCGTCTCGTAGCGCTCGCGGGTGAGCGCCGTCCCATCATCCAGCGGCACCGCGTGGTGGATCCACTGCTGCAGCTGGCTGCGTGAGATCTCCGCGGTGGCGGAGTCCTCCATCAGGTTGTCGATCCCGACCGCACCGCGCCCCTCGAGCCAGTTCTCGATGTACTCGAGCGCCACCCGCACGTTGGTGCGCACGCCCGCCTCGGTCACCCGGCCGCCGGGCACCCGCACGTCCAGCAGGCCCTCCGCGGTGGGCACCACGTCCTCCCGGAGGCGCGCCTTCTGGTTGGGGCGCTGGCCCAGCGCCTGATCGAAGGCCGCCTGCGCCACCGGCACCAGGTCCGGGTGGGCCACCCACGAGCCGTCGAATCCCATGCCTGCCTCGCGGTCCTTGTCCTCCCGCACCCGCGCCAGCGCGCGTGCGGTGACCTCCGGATCCTTCCGCGAGGGGATGAAGGCCGCCATCCCGCCGATGGCATGGGCGCCCCGGCGGTGACAGGCGCGCACCAGGCACTCGGTGTAGTGGCGCATGAAGGGCACCGTCATCGTCACCTGCGCCCGGTCCGGGAGCACGAACTCGGGCCGGTGCCCGAAGTTCTTGAGCACCGAGAAGATGTAGTCCCACCGCCCGGCGTTGAGCCCGGCGGCGTGCTCCCGCAGCTCGTGCAGGATCTCCTCCATCTCGAAGGCGGCGAGGATGGTCTCGATCAGCACCGTGGCGCGGATGCTGCCCCGGGGGATGCCGAGGGCCTCCTGGGCGTGGACGAAGACATCGTTCCACAGCCGGGCCTCGAGGTGACTCTCCAGCTTGGGCAGGTAGAAGTACGGCCCGCTGCCCCGGCGGCGCAGCTCCGCGGCGTTGTGGAACAGGTACAGGCCGAAGTCGAGCAGGCTGCCGGAGACCGGCGCGCCGCCCCGGCGCACGTGCTTCTCCTCGAGGTGCCAGCCGCGGGGCCGGACCAGCAGGGTGGCGAGGCTGTCGCCCAGCCGGTAGGCCTTTCCCTCGGGCGAGACAAACGTGAGCGTCCGCCGCACCGCCTCCTGGCAGTTGGCCTGCCCGGCGACGACGTTGTCCCAGCTGGGCGAAAGGGCGTCCTCGAAGTCGGCCATGAACACCTTCGCCCCGCTGTTGAGCGCGTTGATCATCATCTTGCGCTCGACCGGGCCGGTGATCTCCACCCGCCGGTCGTCGAGGTCCGCCGGGGCGGCCGCGACCTGCCAGCTTCCCTCGCGGATGGCCCGGGTCTCGGGCAGAAAGGCGGGCAGCGCGCCGGCCCGGAACCGGGCCCGTCGCGCGGTGCGCGCGGCGAGCAGTTCCTGGCGGCGCGGCTCGAACCGGGCACACAGCTCGGCGACGAACGCCATGGCGTCGGGAGTGAAGACGCGGGCGGCGTCGGGATGGTCGGTGGAGGCGAGCTGCAGCGGCGAGGACGGCATTGCGGGACTCCGGTAGGGTGCCGGGCACCGCCGCCATCCCGCCCTGGCCGGCAGGGAGTCGCGGGGCCCGCGCTCCGATGCTAGGACCGCCGTCCCGCCGGGTCAAGCGACGCGCGACACCCGTCCCGTGGCTCCCTTGCTCCCCCCGCGCTACGGGACAAGATTGTCCGACACCAGCCCCGTGGTTTCCACGCACCCCGGATCAGCCCCGATGCCCCTCACCGAACCGATCCCCTACGAGCCGCCCGCGCAGCAGGCGCTGGCACGGCGGTGGGAGACCGTGGTCGGGAGCCTGACGGGACCCGGCGCACTGTCCCGCGCGGGCGGCGTGCGTCGGCTGGTCCGCGCCTCGTGGCAACGGAGTGCCACGGCCCTGGTGCGGCCCGACCTGCCGGCCGCCCCGATGGCTTACAGCGCTGACCAGCTCTCCGCCGCCACCGAGGAGGCCGACTGGCTCGGCGCCGCGCGAGACGCGATGGGACCGCATCGGCACGCGGCCCTCGGCGCGGGGCACATCCTCACCCTGTTCGACGCCGAGGCCCGGATGCTCGACTGCGACGGCGATCCCGCCGCGCTCGAGGGGCTGGCGCAGATCAACTTCCGGCCGGGCGGGCTCTGGGCTGAGGATGTGGTGGGCACCAACGGGCCGGGCACCGCGCTCTCCACCGGGCGTGCCACGCATATCGTGGGCGCGGAACACTTCTGCGAGCGCTGGCATCCGTGGCACTGTGCCGCGGTGCCGATCCGCGATCCCGGCACCGGGCGGGTGGCGGGGGTGCTCGACATCAGCGGCTTCCGCGAGCGGGCCCACCCGCACACGCTGCAGCTGGCACTCGCGCTCGCCGTGGCCATCGAGCAGACCCTCGCCGCCCGCGCGACCGAGCGCCGCTGCCTCACGCTGCAGGCCTTCGCGGACCTCACCGCGCGCTATCCGGGCGACGCGATCGTGGCGATCGACCGCGGCGGGCGCGTGGTGGCGCGTACCCCGGCGGTGCCGCCAGGGCTCGCTGAGGCGGTGTCGGCCCAGCTGACCGCTGCCTGCCCGGGCCTGCTGCCGGAGGCGGACGAGCCGGTCTGCCTCGGGCGCCATGGCGCGGCGCACTGGTTCCCGGTGCGGCAGGGGCGGGCCATCGTCGGGGCCTGCCTGGTGCTGGAGGGATCGGCGGGGCCGAGCGGCAGCGAGGGGATTCCGTTCCGCCCTGGCGAGGTCGCGGTGTACGCGCGGCGGCTCTTCGCCGCGGCGGCACGGGACCTGGGCCGGCTGGAGCTGCCGGTGGAGCCGGAGGTGTACTACGCGCTGCAGGCCTACCACTGGCCCGGCAACCTGCGCGAGCTCAAGCATGTGATCCGCCGTCTGGCGCTCGGCCCGGGACCGACGGTGCGCGTTGCCGACCTGCCGCTGGCGATCCGCGCCGCCTACCTGGAGCTCGCCCCCCCCGGCCTCGGCGCGGCGCTGGTGGCGCGCCCTTCCGAGATTGACCGGGAGGATGCGCGACTCATGGAGGTGGTCAACAGCTCCGCCACCATGGCGGCGGCGGCGGCGCGCCTCGGCATCACCCGCAGCACGCTCTATCGCCGCATGGAGCGCTTCGGGCTGCGCCCCCGCCGGGTGGTGGACCGGCGCTGACCGGCGCCGGCTCCCCAGTCGCCTCCTTCCGCTACCGCCCCACCGTCCGCAGCGACGCCTCGGGGTACCGTGCCCCGGCGGCGGCGCCCAGCGGCGCGATCCGGTCGAGTTCCGCCAGCTCCGCCGGGCTCAGCGAGACCTCCACCGCTGCCGCGTTCTCCTCCAGCCGCTCCAGTCGCCGGGTGCCCGGGATCGGCACCGCCCGCGGGTCACGCGCGAGCACCCAGGCCAGCGCGAGCTGCGCCGCGGTCACCCCGCGGGCCGCGACCATCGCCTCGATGGCGCGGACCAGCTCCAGGTTGCGGGCGAAGTTCTCTCCCTGGAATCGCGGGTTGTGGCGACGCCAGTCGTCGGGAGCGAGGTCGTCCAGCGACTTGATCTCCCCGGTGAGGAACCCGCGCCCCAGCGGGCTGTAGGGGATGAAGGTGATTCCCAGCTCGGCGCACAGCCCCAGCAGCTCATCCTCCGGCTCCCGGGACCAGAGCGAGTACTCGGTCTGCAGCGCCGTGATCGGGTGCACCGCGTGGGCCCGCCGGATGGTGGCGGGCGCCGCCTCCGAGAGCCCGAGCATCCGCACCTTGCCCTCCCGCACCAGCTCCGCCATCGCCCCGACGGTGTCCTCGATCGGGGTCTCGGGATCCACCCGGTGCTGGTAGTAGAGGTCGATGGTCTCGATGCCGAGCCGCTTGAGGCTGCCCTCGCAGGAGGCGCGGACATACTCGGGGCGGCCGTTCACCCCCAGGAACCGGCCATCGGCGGCGCGCACGTTGCCGAACTTGGTGGCGACGATGGCGCGGTCGCGGTGCCCCGACAGGGCGCGGCCCAGCAGCTCCTCATTCCGGCCGATGCCGTACATGTCTGCGGTGTCGAGCAGGGTGATCCCCAGCTCCAGCGCCCGGTGGATGACGGCGATGGAACGGGCATCCTCGGCGGGGCCGTAGAAATCGCTCATGCCCATCAGGCCGAGCCCGACGGCGCCGACGGAGGGGCCGGTGCGGCCCAGGCGACGAGTCTGCATTGGTGCGTCCTTCCTGCCAGGGGATTCGGGATGGGGCGCGACGCGCCCCGGCGGCCAGTTGCGGCCGGACAGGGACGAACCTAGGATTGTCCCGCTCAGGGGATAAGGGACGCCTTATCCCGGTACTGGCACTTCCCCCCTCGGGACGACCCATGCTCAGCGACGAACGGCGGCGCGAGATCGCCACCTTCCTGCGGATCCGGCGCACCCGGCGCCAGCCGGAGGAGGTGGGACTGGCCCGGGTGGGCCGGCGGCGGACGCCGGGTCTCCGTCGGGAAGAGGTTGCCGCGCTCGCGGGGGTGAGCACCGAGTGGTACACCTGGCTGGAGCAGGCCCGGGAGGTCCGGCCCTCGGCCGAGACCCTCCGGGCCATCGCGACCGCGCTCCGGCTCGAACCGGGCGAGACCCGCCACCTGCTGACCCTCGCGGGGTACGGCCTCCCCGCCTCCGAGGCCGGCCATGGCGCCCCGCCCCCGGCGCGGGTGAGCGACCGGCTCGAGCGGATGATCCAGGAGCTCGAGTACTGCCCCACGCTCATCTACGGCGAACGCTCCGACATCCTGGCCTGGAACCGCGCCGCGACGGTCCTCTACGGCGACCTCTCGGCAATGGAAGGGTTGGCGCGCAATTCACTGTACCAGTTGTTCGTGGGCGGGCGGATGCGGAAGATCCTGCGCAACTGGAAGGCGCACGCCCGGCTCGCGGTGGGCAAGCTGCGGCTGGAGTATGCCAGGCACGTGGACGACCCGTGGTTCAATGAGCTGCTGGATACGCTACGCGCGGAATGTCCCGAGTTCGCCGGCTGGTGGGAGGATCACGATGTGAAGCCGTGGCAGGAGGGACGGAAGGCCTTCGAGCTGCCGGAGCTCGGCACGCTCACCTTCGACTTCACGGTGCTCACCGTGGCCGACGAGCAGCTCACCGCACTGCGCATGGTCACCTACGTGCCGGCGCCCGGGACCGGCACCCGGGAGGCGCTGGAGGCGGCCCTGGGCAGCGGCGTCGTGCCCGCGTGACCGCGCCGGCACCCCACGATCCCTACGCCGCCCTCCGCCTCCCGGCCTACCGGCGCTTCATCACCTTCCTGCTGTGCCAGACGCTTGCGACCATGATGCAGGGCGTGGTCGTGGGGTGGCAGCTGTACCTCGTCACCCGCGACCCGCTGGCCCTCGGCCTCGTGGGCCTGGCCGAGGCGCTGCCGTTCATTGCCTGTGCGCTGCCGGCGGGGCAGCTGGCCGACCGGGTGGACCGGCGCCGCCTCTGCCTCGCAGCGCTGATCGTGCTCGGCGCCTGCAGCGCCACCCTCTTCGGCCTCACTGCCGCCGACCTTATCCGGGCCGACACCGCCTGGGCGGTGTACGGCGTGATCTTCCTGAGCGGGATCGCGCGCAGCTTCCTGCAGCCGACCCGCACCGCGCTCTCCGCCGACCTGGTGCCGCGGGAACTGTACGTCAACTCGATCACCTGGCGCAGCTCGACCTGGCAGTTCGCGGCGGTCGCGGGCCCCGCGATCGGCGGCCTGCTGCTGGGCTTCGCGGGCGCCGCCACCACCTACGCGACGGCCAGCGGGCTGATGCTCGTCGCCTGGCTCTCCCTGTACCGGGTGGACAGCCAGGCCAACGTGGCCGCGGGGCGCTCCGCGGGCGGGCTCGCGGGGCTGCTCGAGGGGGTGCGCTTCGTCCGGACCCAGCCGGTGCTGCTCGGGGCGCTCGCGCTGGACATGTTCTCGGTGATGTTCGCCGGGGCGGAGGCGCTGCTGCCGGTGTTCGCGGAGGAGATCCTCAAGGTGGGGGCCCCGGGGCTCGGGCTGCTGCGCGCGGCCCCGGCCGCGGGGTCGGTGCTGATGTCGCTGTACCTCTCCTACCGCCCGCTCCGGGGGCGGATGGGGCGCACCCTGCTGGCGGCGGTGGTGTGCTACGGGGTGTGCATCTCCGGCTTCGGACTGTCGCGCAGCTTCCCGCTCTCGGTGCTGCTGCTCGCGGCGTCGGGGATGTTCGACAACATCAGCGTGGTGCTCCGCTCCACGCTGCTGCAGACGCTCACCCCGCGCGAGGTCCTGGGGCGGGTCGCGGCGGTGAACGCGGTGTTCATCGGATCGTCCAACGAGGTGGGCGCGTTCGAGTCGGGCCTCGCGGCCCGGCTGATCGGGACCGTCCCCGCCGTGGTGGCCGGCGGCGTCGTGCCGATCCTCGTGGTGGCCCTCATCGCCTGGCGGGTTCCGGCCCTCCGCCGGCTGGAGCAGGTGACATGACGACCGTAGCCTTCTGCGGCCTGGGCGCGATGGGCGCGCCGATGGCCGCCAACCTGGTGGCCGCCGGCTTCACGGTGCGGGCCTGGAACCGCTCCGCGCACCGCACCGAGTCGCTCCGCGGCGCCGTCCCCTGCCGCACCCCGAAGGAAGCGACGACCGGCGCCGAATTCGTCATCACCATGCTCGCGGACGACGCAGCCATGGAGGCGGTGACATACGGCCCCGACGGTGTGCTCCCGGCGCTGGGCCCGGAGGCGATCCATCTCGGCATGAGCACACTGTCGGTGGCCGCGGTGCGGCGGGCGGCCACCGCGCACGCGGACCAGGGCCGCACCTACGTTGCGGCGCCGGTGTTCGGCCGGCCGGAGGCCGCGGCGGCGCGGCAGCTGTGGATCGTCGCCGGGGGCGAGGCCATCCCGCTCGATCGCGCGGCCCCGGTGTTCGCCGCGCTGGGGCAGGGCACCTTCCCGTTCCCGCGGCCGGAGCAGGCCGCACTCGCCAAGCTGGCGGGGAACTTCCTCCTCGGGGCCATGGTGGAGTCGCTGGGCGAGGCGCTGGTGCTGGCGGAGAAGGGCGGGCTCGACCCGGAGCAGTTCCTGGCCCTGATGACCAGCACCCTGTTCGGGGTGCCGGTGTACCGCGGGTACGGGGCACGGATCGCGCGGACCGAGTTCGTGCCGCCGGGCTTCGCGCTGGCGCTCGCGCGCAAGGACTTCCGGCTCATCCGCGAGGCGTCGGCGCAGTGCGAAGCCCCGATGCCGGTGGCCGACCTGGTCCTTGACCGGCTCACCCGGGCGATCGAACTCGGACGCCAGGACTACGACTTCGCCGGCCTGACGAGCGTGATCCGGGAAGACGCCGGCCTGCCGGAGCGGCGGTGACCCGGCGTGGCCTTGTGTCCCCCGGGCGTCGCGGCTAGCCTGTCCGGTATGCGGATCGCGCTGTTCTCCGAGGTCTACTGGCCCATGGTGAGCGGGGTCGGGGTGACCCTCGACCGGGTGGTCGCCGCGCTCGGCGCGCGGGGCCATGCGGTGCGGGTGTACACCGCGAGCTACGCGCCGCCCGAGGGGATCCCCGACCGCCCCGAGGTGCACCGCTCGCCGAGCGTGCCCCTTTTCCTTTATCCCGACGTGCAGTGGGCCTTTCCCCGCCAGCGGGAGATCACCGCCGACCTGGCGCTCTTCCGGCCTGACCTGGTGCACGTCGCGACCGAGTTCGCGATGGGGCTGGTGGGGGTGAAGGCCGCCGGGCAGCTCGGGCTCCCGGTACTGGCCTCCGCCCACACCGACTACGAGCAGTACGCGATGCGCTACAACGTGTCGTGGGCCATCCGGATGGGGTGGATCTACATGCGGTGGTTCTACCGCCACGCCGCGAAGGTGCTGGTGCCCTCCCGGGTGTACGAGCATGTGCTGCACCAGCGGGGAGTCACCCACACCGGGTTGTGGACCCGCGGCGTGGACCCGGCGCACTTCCACCCCTGCTTCCGGTCCGAGGCGTGGCGGGCGCGGTTCGGGGTGGGCCCCGACGACCTCCTGGTCACCTACATCGGCCGGTTGGCCAAGGAGAAGGACCTGCAGCGGCTGGTGGATGCCTGGCAGGCGCTGCGCGCCGAGCGGGGCAACGCCCAGCTGGTGCTGGTCGGGCGCGGACCACTGGAGGCGGAACTGCGCGAGGCGAACCTGCCGGGGGTTCACGTCCCCGGGCTGCTGGAGGGCACGGCCCTCTCGGCGGCCTACGCCAGCGCGGACCTCTTCGTCTTTCCCTCCGACACCGAGACCTTCGGCAACTCGCTCCTCGAGGCGATGGCGTCGGGGCTCCCCGCGCTGGCGGTGCGGGCCGGCGGCGTCACCGAGTTCGCGGTGCACGGGGTGAACAGCTGGCTCGCCGACCCGGGCGACACCGTCGCGCTGACCGAGGCCCTGCGGCTGCTGCTCTCGTCGTCCTCGCTCCGCGCCCGGCTGGCCGCGGGCGCGCTCGCCACCGCCGGCGCGCGGGGATGGGACGCGATCCACGATCAGCTGCTGGCGGATTACGCCGAGGTCGCCGCCGGGCGCCGCCGGATCATTCGCGCCGCCTGAACGGCGCGGCTCCCCCGCATGACAACGGCCGGGCGCCACAGGCGCCCGGCCGTTGTCGTGTGCGGTGCCGCCGGCCTACTGGCCGTTGCCCGCCGGATCCAGGTTAGGGGCCCAGTCGGGCTCGAGCCCCTCCGCCGCGGTCCGGACCACCTTGCCCGCGGTGGGACCGGTGAGCGTCTGGATGGTCAGGTACCAGCGATGGTCGGTGTCGTACCGGGTATAGGCGATGCGGTCGCCTTCCGGGGACCAGGTCGCGTCCTGGCTCTGTTCACCGTCGGGAGTGACCTGCACCGGCGAGTCGCCGGC
>CAZYIV010000024.1:42935-44738 GCA_964647615.1 uncultured Gemmatimonadaceae bacterium
GGTCCGCCGGCCAGCCGCAGCTCGAGGAGCTGCGTGGAAGAGTCATTCGACCAGGCCGCCAGGACCGCGCGCCCGTCGGCGCGCCAGGTGAGCCGGTTGATCCAGCGCAGCTCAGGCGCCAGGGGGGTGACCTCGCCGGTGGCCACGGTGAGCAGCATGGGCTGGAACCCGGCAATGGCCCCCGCCCCATTGTCATGGATCCGCGCGAAGGCCACGTACCTCCCGTCGGGGCTCACCACCGCGCGGCGATCGTAGTTGCCGGGCGCGGTCAGGGTGTCCACCACCGACCCGTCCGAGGCCCGCAGCGCGACCAGCGGAGTCCCCGGCACCCACGCCATCAGGGACTGCACCACGACGTTGGACAGGGCGGAATCGCAGGCGACGGCCACGCGCAGGCGGGTGGTCCCCTCCGGCCGGAGGGTGATCTGTCGGTCGGCCCCATCCTGGACGGCGCAGTTCCGCGCCACGCCGAGCAGGCGCAGCCGGTGCGTCCCTGGCGGCAGCGAGTCGAACCGGATCGTCGCCTCCGCGCCGGTCACCAGGGCGTCGAAGTCGTCGATGGCGAGGGTGTAGCCGGTCGGGTCCAGCGTCGCCCCATGGCTGATCACCTTGACCTCGGCGACGGCCAGGCGGCTGCCGCCCGTGCCGGGGCCGGGGCTGACGGGGCCGGAGGAATCGCCCCCGCATCCGATCAGCAGGGCCGGGAGCAGGAGCGAGCTGGCGCAGGCGAGGCGCGGGGCAGGGTGCATGGCGGGTGCCCGGGCTGGCGTGAGGGTCACCCCGATGGTACGCCCTGGCCCCTGGCCCGGCAAGCGTGGTGCCCGGCTATCGGACCAGCAGGTAGGAGAAGGCCGCGATCGCGGCGGACATCGGGATGGTGAAGATCCAGGCCCAGACGATCCGGCCGGCCACGCCCCAGCGCACTGCCGAGATCCGGTGGCTGGCCCCGACCCCGACGATGGCGCCGGTGATCGTGTGGGTGGTGCTCACCGGGATGCCCCATGCGCTCGCCATGAGGATGGTGATGCCGCCCGAGGTCTCGGCGCAGAACCCGCCGAACGGCTGCAGCCGGGTGATGCGCGATCCCATCGTCTTGACGATGCGCCAGCCACCCAGCGCGGTGCCGAAGCTGATGGCGGTGTAGGCCATCAGTTCGACCCACATCGGCACCGTGTCGGCGTTGGGCAGGTAGAGGTGCGCCAGCCAGCCGGTCTGGGTCGCGAACGCCGCCTGGGTGGAGACCAGCAGCCCGACGATGATGCCCATGGTCTTCTGCGCGTCGTTGGCGCCGTGGCTCAGCGAGAACAGCGCCGCCGAGACCAGCTGCAGCCGGCGGAACAGCCGCTCCATCGGCGCGCGGGCCTGGCGGCGGAGCAGCCAGGAGAGCAGCGTGCTGAGCCCGAAGCCGAGTGCCATGCCGATCAGCGGGGAGAGGAAGATGAACAGCACCGGCTTCACCCAGCCGCTCATGATGAGCGAGCCGGCGCCGGCCTTGGCCACCGCCGCGCCGCCGTAGCCGCCCAGCAGCGCGTGCGAGGAGGACGAGGGGAGGCCCCACCACCAGGTGAGCAGGTTCCAGGCGACGGCCCCGAGCAGGCCCGCCAGCACCACGTCGGGATCCACCACCGCGGGGTCGATGAGGCCCTTGCCGACGGTCTTCGCCACCGCCGTGCCGACCACGAAGGCCGCGGCGAAGTTGAAGAACGCCGCCCACAGCACCGCCGTCGCCGGCGAGAGCACCCGGGTGGCCACCACGGTGGCGATCGAGTTGGCGCTGTCGTGGAAGCCGTTGATGAAGTCGAA